>NZ_JBYTAH010000052.1:0-58437 GCF_058787975.1 Cupriavidus sp. FW305-26 | reverse complement strand
GCCGACCCCGGCGCGCAAGCGGCGCCGCGGTCGGCGGAAAGACGGGAAGTGCGGGAAAACCGAAGGAGGAGGAACGAATCCGGCAGCGCCGGGATCCGTCCTCAGTTCTGCGGGATCTCGATCTTGACCTCGAGCACCTCGAGGTTGTCCTGGCGCTCCAGGCTGACGCGCAGGTCCTGGTCGCCGATCTTGACGTACTTGGAAATCACCGCCACCAGCTCGCGCTGCAGCGCGGGCAGGTAGTCGGCGGGCGCGGAATGGCCGGTGCGCTCGTGCGCCAGGATGATCTGCAGCCGCTCCTTGGCGACCGACGCGGACTTCTTCTTCTCTCCCAGCAGGAAGGAAAGGATCGACATGGGGTGAGCCCTCCTTGACCGTTACTTGTTGCCGAAGATGCGGGAGAGCAGACCCGGCTTCTGGTAGTCGGTGAAACGCATCGGCTTGTCCTTGCCGAGGAAGCGGTCCACCACGTCGCCATAGGCGTCGGCCACGTCGCTGCCTTCCAGGTGGATGGCGGGCGTGCCCTGGTTCGAGGCGTGCAGCACGGCTTCAGACTCCGGCACCACGCCGATCAGCTTGATGCGCAGGATTTCCTGGATGTCGGTCAGCGACAGCATTTCGCCGCCATGCACACGCTTGGGGTTGTAGCGGGTGATCAGCAGGTGTTCCTTGATCGGGTCGCCGCCTTCGCTGGCGCGCTTGGTCTTGGAGGCCAGGATGCCCAGGATGCGGTCCGAATCGCGCACCGACGACACTTCCGGGTTGGTCACGATCAGCGCCTCGTCGGCGAAGTACATCGCCATCAGCGCGCCCGACTCGATGCCGGCCGGCGAGTCGCAGATGATGAATTCGAAATCCATCTCGATCAGGCCGTTGATGACCTTCTCGACGCCTTCGCGCGTGAGCGCGTCCTTGTCGCGCGTCTGCGAGGCCGGCAGGATGAACAGGTTCTCGCACTTCTTGTCCTTGATCAGCGCCTGGCGCAGGTTGGCTTCGCCCTGCACCACGTTGATCAGGTCGTACACCACGCGGCGCTCGCAACCCATGATCAGGTCAAGGTTGCGCAGGCCGACGTCGAAGTCGATCACGGCAGTCTTGTGGCCGCGCAGGGCCAGGCCGGCGGCAAAGCTGGCGCTGGTGGTGGTCTTGCCGACGCCTCCCTTGCCGGAGGTCACAACGATGATTTTTGCCATGGCTCTTTGGTCCAGTAATAAGTTGAAGCTTGCGCTCTCTGCAATTCGGTCCCGGGGGCTGCCGCGGTTACTTGAGCCGCAGCGCTTCCAGGATCAGTTTTTCATCGGCCAGGCGCACCTGGGCGGTCTTGCCGAGCACGTCGGCCGGAAGCGTCTGCTCCGCGGTCCGGTAGATGCCGGCGATGGAAATCAGTTCAGGCTCCATGCACGTGCTGAAAATGCGCGCGCCGGTGTTGCCCTTGACGCCCGCCAGCGCACGGCCGCGCAGCGGGGCATAGATATGGATGTTGCCTTCGGCGATCACCTCGGCGCCGTAGCTGACCACGTCCAGGATGACCACGTCGCCCTGCGCGTAGACCTGCTGGCCCGAGCGCAGCGGCTTGTCGATCAGCATGGTCTGGGTCTGGCGGATGGCGGCGGCCACGGCGGCGTCGGTGGTGGCCTGCGCGGCGGCGCGGATGGATTCCTCGCGCGCGGCCTGGTCGGCTGCGGCCTGTTCCGCCGCGGCTGCGGCCCTGGCCTCGGCGGCACGGTCGGTGGCGCGATCGGCGCCACTGCCGCGGCGGGCCTGGCTGTCCAGCAGCGGCAGGCCGAAGCGCTCGGCCCACTCGCGCTGGCCGGGGCGGGCCACCACGCCGATGGCGCGGGCCCTGAGCGTGGCCAGCGTCTCGATCACGGTGCCAAGCGCGACTTCGCTGTCATCTTCCAGCGCGCGCAGGTCCAGCGCAATCACGTCATTGGAAAAGAAGTCGGGGGTGGCTTCAAAGCGGGCGAGGAGGTCATCCCGCAGCGCAGCCATGTCGGCGGTCTGGAGGGCGAGAAGGAGGGCGTCTACGTTGCCACTGCGCAGCTCGAAGCGTGGCGATTTCTTCTGGGACATAGCCGGGTGACCGTGGAAATGCCACATTCTAACGTCGTATCTGTCGCGAACTGTAACAATTGGATCGATATGTACAGCAGGTGGCGCGTGGGTTCCATATGCGCGTGCACGGCACACCGTAGCGCCGGACAAGTGCGGCCAGCGTGGTATGCCGCGCGGGGCAACGCGCATCGAGTCCGGCACAGCGTAAAGGCTTGTTACGATTGCGCCATCTGATCAGCGGAGTTTTCATGGGCGCCATCGTCAATTGCGTGGCCTACCGGCAGGGCAAGCGGCTCGGCACAGTGGGCATGGATGAGATCCGCACCGTGCTGGGGGTGCCCGGCACCTTTGTCTGGCTGGGCCTGCATGAGCCTGACCTCGCGCTGCTGCGCCAGGCCCAGCAGGCGTTCGGCCTGCACGACCTGGCGGTGGAAGATGCGCTCGATGCGCACCAGCGCCCCAAGCTCGAGGCCTACGGCGATTCGGTCTTCGTGGTGCTCAACACGGCGCAACTGGTGGAAGATGAAGTGGTGGTCGGCGAGACCCATCTCTTTGTCGGCCCCAACTATGTGGTTTCGGTGCGCCACGGTGTCAGCAGCACCTACGCGCCCGTGCGCGAGCGCTGCGAGCAGGACCCGCACGGCCTGGCCAATGGCCCGGGCTATGTGCTGTACGCGCTGATGGACTTTGTCGTCGACCACTACCTGCCCATCGTCACGCGCCTGGAAGACACCTTCGAGGCGCTGGAGCAGGGCATCTTCCGCGACGAGTTCGACCGTGCGGCGATCGAGCGCCTGTACCGGATCAAGCGCCAGGTGCTGCGTCTGCGCAATGCGGTCAGCCCGGTGGAGGACATGTGCGGCCAGCTGATCCGGCTGCACGAAGACCTGGTGCCGAAGGAGCTGCGCGCCTATTTCCGCGACATCGAGGACCACGCCAGCCGGCTGGTGCGCACGCTCGACGTGGTGCGCGAAATGCTGACCACGGCCGTGCAGGTCAACCTGGCGCTGGTCACCGTGGGCCAGAACGAGGTGGTCAAGCGGCTGGCCGGCTGGGGCGCGATCCTGGCGATCCCGACCGTGATCTTCAGCCTGTATGGCATGAACTTCGATTTCATGCCTGAACTGAAATTCCACTTCGCCTACCCGGCAGTGATCGGCGTGACCGCGGTCGCCTGCGGGGGACTGTGGCGGCGGCTGCATCGGGCCGGGTGGATCTGAAGACCTGGTTTTATCTGTGCGAGGAATGATCGTGGCAGATATTGTGGCCGATTAATTATTCGCATGGATATTCCGGCGAGTTCGCGCCTGCCTACCGGCGCCGTGTCCTGACTTCTACACTGGAATCAGGAAGGCGCTGTGCCCGGAGTCCGCCATGTCGATTGCCCGCCCCCCGATTGCCGCCTTGCTCGCCGGCGCCACCGCCGCATGGCTGTTGTGCATGCAGGCGGCAGCCTCCGCACCGCAGCCGCCTGCCCCCGCGCAGGTCCAGACCCGCGACGCGGTCACCGCGTATGAAGCGGGCAACTTCGACCAGGCCCTGCGCGGCTTTGCCGATGCGGCCCGGCTGGGCAACCGTCTGGCCCAGTTCAACTACGCAATGATGCTGCTGCGCGGCGAGGGCACCGCCGCCCGCCCGCAGGAGGCGCTGGTCTGGCTGAAAAAAGCGGCCGACAACCAGATGACGCATGCCCAGTACACCTGGGGCGACCTTTACGAGCGCGGCGAACTGGTGCCGAAGTCACTGGAGGAAGCCAACCGCTGGTATGCACTGGCGGCACAGGGCGGGCATGTGCAGGCGCAGATGGCGCTGGCGACGAATTACTTCACTGGCCGGGGCGTGCCGCGCGACTACGGACAGGCGTTCATGTGGTACAGCCGCGCGGCCAGTGCCGGCGACGGCGGCGCGCAATACATCGTCGGCAGCTTCTACGAACACGGCGAGCCCGGCGTGGTCGACCGGGATCTCGAGCAGGCCAAGATCTGGTATGCGCGCTCAGCCGCGCACGGGGATCCGGGCGCGCTGGCGAAGTTGCGGTCGTTGCTGGAGGAGTCGGTGCGGGGAAGGGCGGCGAGGTAGCGCGGTGGGATGCGTGTGCCGGGAAGCGTCAACCATGTCCTCGCACACCTGTCACCTGTGTGCCCGCTCTGTACAGCGGGGGAGGGGGCCGGACCGGCGCGGAATCATGGCTTCCCGCCGCTGCCATCTTCCTCGTCATGCAGATGCTCGATGATCGCCGCCACCCGGTCCCCCAGGTATTTGTTGGCCGAGATCTCCAGCGCCCGCATCATCTCCGTCTCCGCCATCACCAGTGCCAGCGGGCGGATGCGCCACAGGATCTCCACCAGCCGCGGCACGTCCTGCGGCGGCGGCAGCTTGCCAATGCCAAAGCGGTCCAGCTCGCGCACCACGGTAGCGACGATATGGTCAGATACCGCCTGGAAATGCCCGCGCGACTGCGCGATGATCTCCAGCACGTCTTCCAGCGCAAAGCCCGCCTGGGCGATCTCCGCGCCCGCGGCCAGCGCGCGCGGGCTGCGCGCGAGATAGCCCAGGCCGTCCGGTTCCAGCAGCCCCAGCGAGATCGCCTTGGCCAGGGCCGGGCGCGAGATCGCGCGGCCGAACAGCCGCGCCAGCGCCAGGTAGGAGTAGTGCCGCGGCGTCTCGTTGGTCCACGGGCTGCTGATGGCAGTCTCCAACCCAAGGATCGAGCGCAGGTCGTGCCCTTCGACGATGGCCTTGAGCAGCTCGGTGATATTGGCCAGCGTATAGCCGCGCGCCAGCAGGTGGTGGATCAGCTTGAGCCGTCCCAGGTGCGCCTGCGTGTAGATGCCGACGCGCCCGCGCCGCTGCGGCGGATCGATCAAGCCGCGGTCCTGGTAGGAGCGCACGTTGCGCACCGTGGTGCCGGCCACGCGCGCCAGCTCGTCGATGGTGTATTCCGGGGCGGGCGGCGTGGTGTCGGACGCCTGGCTGGTCGGGGACGAGGGGTGGCGGCGCCGGATCAGTGTCATGCGAAAAATTCTAACCGAGGAATGCGGCAGGCAAAGGTGGCGGCCGGTATTGCCGATAATGAGGGCATTGCCGCCCCACCTTCAACGGTCCGCCTTCCATGCATATCCGCTGGCTTGAAGACTTCGTCTGCCTGGCCCAGGCCGGCAGCCTGGCGCGCGCCGCCGAGCTGCGCAACGTGACCCCGCCCGCGTTTGGCCGGCGCATGCAGGCGCTTGAGGTCTGGGCCGGCGCCCCGCTGATCGACCGCAGCGCGTTCCCGGTGCGGCTGACCGCCGAAGGGCGCCAGTTCCTGGAAGCCGCGCAGAGCGCCTTGCGCACGCTGGACGAGACCCGCGTGGCGCTGCGCGCCGCGCACCGCGCCGACGCCAGCACGGTCACCATCGCCACCGGCAAGACCCTGGCGCGCTCGATGGTGCCGGCGTGGCTGGCGGGCCTGCGCGAGGCGCTGCGGCACGACCCCGCGGCGGCCGGTTTCCGCACGCAGCTGTCGACCTTCCCGATGCATGACGCGCTAGCCATGTTTGCCGAGGGCGATGCCGATTTCCTGCTCTGCTACAGCCCGCCGGACCTGCCGGTGATGCTGGATGACGCGCGCTACCAGTTCCACCTGGCCGGCGTGGAGCGGCTGGTGTGCGTCAGCGCCGCCGATGCGCGCGGCGCGCCGCTGCACCGGCTTGCGACCGGCAAGGCTGCGGCGAAGCCGGTGCCCATGATCGCCTACGCCGAGACCCTGACACTCGGCCGCATGGTCAACCAGGAGATCGCGCGCCGCAAGCTGGCGCCGCGGCTGGACGTGATCGCGGTCAGCGACTTTGCCGAGTCGGTGCACGAGATGGTGCGCCAGCGCATGGGCCTGGCCTGGCTGCCGGCACGCCTGATTGCCGACGACCTGCACGCCGGGCGCCTGGTGCGTGCCATCAGCGGCGCGCGCAGCGATGATGGCGGCGACCTGGCGCTCGATATCCGCCTGTACCGCCCGCGCGCGCCGATGCGCCCGCTGGCCGAGGCTTTCTGGCAGGCGGCGGTGCAGGCACCGCGCTGATGCGCCTTCGGCCACCATTGCCGAATCGGCAACCGCCCTTGCCAAAGCTGCACGCCGGGCCGGTTCCGCGCTCACTACCATCGCTCCACAACAACCATTCCGGGACCCCCAGAGCCAAGACCATGAAGACCATCCTGCGCGCGGCCGCTGCCGCACTCTGCCTTGCCGCTTCCGCCGGCGCCGTTGCCTCCGCCTGGCCCGCCAAGCCGATCACGCTGGTGGTGGGCTACACCGCCGGCGGCAGCGTCGACCTGGTGGCCCGGACCATTGCCCCGGAGCTGGGCAAGCGCCTGGGCCAGAGCGTGGTGATCGAGAACCTGGGCGGCGCCGGCGGCACCATCGGCGCGGCCAAGGTGGTCAAGGCCGAGGCCGACGGCTACACCCTGCTGATGGGCTCGGGCAGTGAAGTGTCGATCGCCCGCCTGACCAACCCCGCCGTGCGCTACGACGGCGAAAAGGACCTGGTGCCGGTGACCTTCGTCGGCACCCAGCCGATGGTGCTGGTCGGCAAGCCCGGCCTGGCGGCCAGGAACGCGGCCGAGCTGATTGCGCTGGCCAAGGCCCAGCCGGGCAAGCTGTCGTATGCCTCGTCGGGCGTGGGCACGCCGCTGAACCTGGCCGGCGAGCTGATCAAGCAGCAGGGCAAGGTCAATATCACGCACGTGCCGTACAAGGGCGCGTCGGCCATGGCTACCGACCTGCTCGGCGGCCAGATCGACCTGGCGGTAATGGTGCTGTCGTCGGCGCTGCCGCATATCCAGGCCGGCCGCGTGCAGGCCTACGGCGTGACCAACGCCAAGCGCTCGCCGGTGGCGCCGAACGTGCCCGCGCTGGCCGAGACGCCCGCGCTCAAGGGCGTCGACATGGGCGTGTGGTTCGGCCTGATGGGCCCGGCCAGGCTGCCGCAAGCGGTGGTGGAGCGCCTGAACACCGAGATGCAGGCCGTGCTGGCCATGCCGGATGTGAAGAAGAAGCTGGCAGAAGCCGGTGTGGAAGTGGCGCCTGCCAATCCGGCGCAGTTCGGCAGCTTTATCAAGCGCGAGACGGGGCGCTATCGCACCATCGTGCAGACCGCTGGCATTCATGAATAAGTGAGGTTGCGGGGCGGCGTCGCTTCTTGCAAGTGCCCGCCGCCCTTCCTCAACTCGATTCACAACAACGACCCCGCAGGCATACGACCCGCCAGGCGCCCTGAACGCACCGATTCCCATGACCCAGCCCACCGCACCGATCGACGCCTACCCAGTCGATGTCGCGTTCCCCGACATCCGCGCCTACGCCGCCGGCAATACCGGCATCCCCTACCTGTACACCTTCGACAGCGGCCAGCCCGGCCCGCACGTGATGGTCAACGCGCTGACCCACGGCAACGAGGTCTGCGGCGCCATCGCCGTCAAGGCGCTGCTGGACCACGGACTGCGCCCGCGCCGCGGCCGGCTGACGCTGGCGTTTGCCAACGTCGACGCGTACCACAGCTTCGATGCCGCCAGGCCCGACGCATCGCGCTTTGTCGACCAGGATTTCAACCGCGTGTGGACCGCCAGGGTGCTGGATGACGCCAGCCTGGATTCATCGGAGCTGCGCCGCGCGCGCGCCATGCGGCCGGTGATCGACACCGTCGACCTGCTGCTGGACCTGCATTCGATGCATGAGAAAAGCCGGCCGCTGATCGTCTCCGGCCCGCTCGACAAGGGCATCGCCCTGGCGCGCGCGCTGGGCGCGCCGGCCGATGTGATCGTCGACGAAGGCCACCCCGAAGGCCGCCGCATGCGCGACTACGATGGCTTTGGCGATGCCGCCAGCCCGCGCAATGCACTGCTGATCGAGTGCGGCCAGCACTGGGAGCCCGCCGCCGTGACCGTGGCGCAGGACAGCACCGCGCGCTTCCTGCTGCATGCCGGCGTGATCGATGCGAGCGACTTGCCCGCAGGCTGGCTGCAACCGCTGCCCGCCACGCAGCGCGTGGTGCGCGTGACCGAGCCGGTGGTGGCCACCAGCATGGACTTCCGCTTTGCCGGCCCCTATACCGGGCTGGAGACCTTTACCGAGGCCGGGACCGTAATCGGCTGGCGCGACGGCGAGCCAGTGGTGACGCCGTATCCGGATTGCGTCCTGGTGATGCCGTCGCTGCGGCAGCTGCGCCCGGGCGTGACCGTGGTGCGCCTGGGGCGGCTGGAGCGCTGATCCGGGTACGCTGGGCCGGGCGCGGCTGCGCCCGGCAAGATGCTGCGCAGAGAGGCATGGTCCGGCCCTCCGGTTGACTGCTGACAGGCTAGGCCGCCGGGGCGGCCGTGCCCGGCGGCGGCGGGGGCGGCGGCAGCATGCCGGGGAACAGCTGTTCGACCAGTTCATCCAGCTTGGACGACGGCTGCACGAAGTTGCTCAGGTTGAGCCCGCCCGCGCTGCGGTTGGCGCTATAGATGGCCTTGCCGACACGGTCGCCGTTGCGGAACACGGTGATGTCCGCGCTGTTCAGGTACGCAGTCCAGTACCAGGCGCTGCGCGCCGTGTACAGCGCCACCACCGGGCATGCCGCGATCGAGGTCTGCGCCTGCAGCACCTTCACCTCAAAATTGCGCCGCCGCAGCGATGAGAGAAAGTTCTCGACAAAGTCATTGCCTGTGACCGGGTTCACCACCACGCACAGCAGCGTGCCGTTGGCGCCGTAGTTGCCCAGCGGGCCGCCGCCAGCGGGCACCTGGAACGCGACCAGGGGATCGGTGTGGTCGGGCCGGTCGACCGGGGTCACTGCCTGGTAGGTCGAGCAACCGGTGATCAGCAGGCCAAGGCCTGCGGCCAGCATAGCTTTGTACATGGATGTCCTGTATGGCTGGGGCGGGCTGCCATGCAAGACACAGTGGCCACCGCATACCTTCACACTGTAGGCGCCGGCACGCCGATCCAATCGTCCAAACAGAAGCGCAAAACGGCCGCTTCTGCGCCGCGGTGGCGCCTCAGCCGCCCGCGCCGCCGCCTTGAGCCAGCCGGCCCACCAGGACCAGGCACAGCCCGGCAAGGCAGACCCCGATCACTGCGACCTGCAGCCGCGTGACGGGTCTGCCGCCAAACAGCGTCTGGCTGAGCCAGGCGGGCGAAACCACGCCGACGATGGTGGCCACCATGATCAGGATGGCAAGGACGGACAGAACGGATTGCATGGCGGGACTCCGGAATCTAGGATGGCGCGATCAGTTGGCGCCGCCGCGCAGCAGGCAGTCGCGCAGCAGCGGTGCGCCATCCGCCAGCCCTGCGCCGTTGCATTCCAGCGCGACCTTCTGGCCGCGCCGCACCATGGTGGCTCGTGCTTCCACCTCGCACACCCGCCCTGCCGGGCCGCAGATCTGGCGTTGCAGCAGCAGTGCGCGCACATTCACGCCGGGATCGTTGGTGCGGATATCGACAAAGACCTGGTCGCGCTCGCGGCGAATGCCGCTGGCGACGCCTTCGACGATCAGGTACTGGCCCAGGTAGCGGGTGTCGGCTTCCTTGGGGTTGTCGCGGTAGTCATTCAGCAGCGTGTCGGCCTGGAGCTGCGGCAGCCGGTCCGCGGGGCGCTCCGGGTCAATGCTGATCGGGTCGAGCGTGCCATCGCGCGGGATTCCGCGCACGACGCTGGCCGGCACCGCGCTGGCTTCGGCCTGCGCCTCGGGCGCGGCATCGCCGACATCGTCGCGGCGGTCATTGCCGGCAAACCACAACATGCCAAGGACAGCCACGGCGACGATGGCAACAAGGATTTGCTGGGTACGGTTCAACATCGGAAGGTCCTGCGTCAGTGAATGCGGAATGCGGAATGCGGAACGGGATTATGCGCCCTGCCTGCCGCAAAAGCGCTCAATTGCCGCCACGCCGTGGTCGACGCCACGCTCGGCGGCCATCGCGCGGCCCAGCCTGGCGGCCCGTTCGCGCGTGGCCGGCTGGTCGGCAAAGGCGATCATCGACGCCAGCCGTGGCGCGTCGATCTTGTGCCCGGCGACATGACGCGGCGCCACGCCCAGTGCCGCCAGCCGGCCCGCCCAGAAGAACTGGTCGCCCGCAAACGGCAGCACGATCGCCGGCACGCCCGCCGCCGCGGCCGCATGCGTGGTGCCCGCACCGCCGTGATGGATTGCCGCCGACACGCGCGGCAGCAGCCAGTCATGCGGGGTGGCGCCCACCACGTGGAAGCTGGATGGCAACGCCGCCACGTCGATGCCGCTCCAGCCCGGATAGAACAGCGCGCGCCGGCCATCGGCCGCCTGCACCAGCGCCGTCACCACCTTGTGCCGGTCAAAGCCCGCCATGCTGCCAAAGCCGATATACAGCGGCGCCTCGCCGGCCGCCAGGAAGTCGCGCAGCGGCGCGTCCGGTTGCCAGTCCGGCTGCGGCGGCATGGTCCACGCGCCGCTCACCAGCCAGTCGTCATGCCAGTCATGCGGACGCGGGACCAGCTGCGGCGAGATCGCGTACAGCGTAGGAAAGTCCGCCCACATCGCCTTGCGCGCCGACGCGCCGAACAGCCTGGAGCGCGCAGCATTGGTCGCGCTACGGAACATGCGCCACAGCACGAAGTTGATCACGTGGTGGCTGGCGCGATTGGCCCACCCCGGCATCCTGAACGGCGGCAGCAGCGCGGACGGAAAGGCCCGCGTCGGCGAGATCGGGAACATGCCCGCGCCGATCACCGGCTTGCCCAACTGCTCGCCCACCGACAGCGCCACATACGCCGTCAGCCCCGAGAACACGATGCCGTCCGCATCGCGTGCAGCCTCCGCCAGCTGCGCCATCCACGCCTCGGTTTTGTCCTCGGCAATGCGCGCGAATGCGCGCGTGGCCTCGGCGACGTTGCCGCCTTCGGTCATCAGCTTGTGCAGCGCGCCGCCGGGCGCCAGCGTCTGCTGGATATCGCCTGCCATCGGCGCGAAGGCGAGGCCGTGCTCTGCCGCGAGCGTGGCCGCCGAGCGTTCGCCCAGCATCAGCACGTCATGGCCGGCGGCGCGCAGGCCGAGGCCCAGCGCGACGATGGGGCGGCAGTCGCCCTGGGTACCGAAGGTGATCAGGATGAGGCGCATGGCGGGGGAAAGGTGCGATGCAAAAATCCGCATCGCAGCTTCGATTGTGGTGTTCCCGACAGTTTACCCGGGCGTAGCTTGCACAGTAGGCCAGCCTGGCCTCAGGAAGCGTGTGCCGGCCAGCGGCCGTCGGCGACCAGGGCCTGCACCGTGTCGGAAATCAGCGCTTGCACGGTCGATGCGGCCATCGACAGTGGGGTGGTGGCAGAGCGGCACAGGTAGACCGGCCGCGAAATGCCGGGCTCGACGATGCGGGCCGCGGACAGCAAGCCGCTGCGCAATTCGCGGCGGACCGACGCATAGGACAGGATGGTGAAGCCGACCCCCGCCGCGGCCAGCTCGATCAACTGCGGAATGGCGTTGACCTCCGCCAGCACGCGCAAGCTGACGTGATGGGATTTCGCATGGCGGTCGATCAGCGCGCGCAGGCCATGCAGCCCGGCCGGCAGGAGCATGGCGTAGTCAGCCAGTTCGGCGAAGGCGACCTGGCCGACCGTGCCCGGACTGCCGCTGGCATTCGGCGCCCCATGGAGTGCGCCAGGGGGTCCCACCAGGACCAGGTCCTCGTCCAGCAGATGCTCGAACAGCAGCCCGGCGCCAGGATCCACCTGGAAGGTCAGGCCGATGTCGATGTGCCCGCTGAGCAGGCGCTCCGGGATATAGCCCGTGCTCAGTTCGATGATCTGGAGCTGGATCTTCTGCCAGCGCGCCAGCGTCTCGCGCACCAGCGCCAGGGTCAGGATCTGCGCCATGGACTGGGGCAGGCCGATCGCGACACGGCCCGCCGGCTCGGCCACGAAGTCGCGGACATCCTCGCAGGCCAGGTCGACGCGGGTCAGGATGTCCTTGGCGTGGCTCACGAAGCGCAGGCCGGCCGCCGTGGGTAGCACGCCCCTCTGGGTACGGTCGAACAGCCTGACGCGTAGTTCTTGCTCGAGTTGCTTGATCTGGAGGCTCAGCGCCGGCTGGGCCAGATGCATGTGCTCGGCCGCCCGCGAGATCGAGCCTGCGGACACGACGGCCAGGAAGCACCGCAGATCCCGTATATCAATGGCCATGATGGGATTTCCAGCAAACGCGCGACAAGGCGGGGAGCTCAGTATATAAAAATTATATGTATGGCATCGTGAAACGGTCTTTTACTTATAGCAAGGCCGGCGCCATAGTGGCAACCAGATTCCCATCCTGCCAGGCAAGCGTGTCCGGCCAGGGACAAGGGAACCACACCGGAGACTGCCATGACATTCAGCCGCCGCACCCTGCTGCTCGGCACTGCCGCCGCCTTGCTGGCCCGGCACGGGTTTGCACAGGGCTGGCCTTCCAGGCCGGTCAGGATCGTGGTGCCGTTCGCGGCGGGAGGTCCGGGCGATTTCGTCGCGCGCCTGGCCGCGAAGCATCTCGCGCAGGTGCTGGCGCAGCCGGTCGTGGTCGAGAACAAGCCAGGCGCCAGCGGCAACCTGGGAGCGCAGTTCGTGCTGGACACGGAGGCCGATGGCCATACCCTGCTGCTGAACACGGTCGGCATGCAGGCGGTCAATCCCCTGATGTACCCAGCCGCGCGCTTCCTGCCGCAGCGCGATTTTGTGGCCATCGGCATTGCCGCCACCGTGCCGAACGTGCTGGTAGTCCATCCGGGCAAGCTCGGTGTCTCGACCATGGGCGACCTGGTCAGGCTTGGCAAGCAGCGGCCCGGCAACCTCACCTTTGCCACCTACGGGCCGGGGAGTTCTCCGCATATCTACGGTGCGCTGCTCCAGCGGCTGGCCGGCTTCTCGGCCATTGAAGTGCCGTACAAGGGCAGCGCGCCGGCCAGCAGCGATGTGATGGCGGGCCAGGTGGACTTCCTGTTCGACAGCATGACCACCTGCGTGGGCCAGATTCAGGGCGGCAAGCTGAAGGGGCTGGCGATCACCTCGGCAGAGCGGTCGCCGCTGTTGCCGGCCGTCCCCACCATGAAGGAGGCGGGCTACGGCGGCCTGGCCCTGAAGTACTGGCTGTCGCTCCAGGCTTCGGCCAGGACCCCGCCTGAGATCGTGTCCGCGCAGCGCCAGGCCCTGGCCAGGGCGCTGGCCGATCCCGCCTATCAGCGCGCCCTGGCCGCGCGTGGCGCAGAGCCGCTCCTGATCGCCCCGGCGCAAGTGCAGGCCTTTGTCGACCGCGATGCTGAACGCTGGACTGCCGCGGCCCGCAGCATTGGCATTCGGGCGGAATAGCCGCCACCCGGCCCTCTCATCCGACTTTACATCCATTGAAACTGCCCATGCTTGCGCTACAAGGAATTCGCGTGCTGGACCTGAGCAAGGTGCTGGCCGGCCCGCTGTGCGGCCAGTATCTGGGGGAACTCGGCGCCGACGTCGTCAAGGTCGAGCCGATCGGCGTGGGGGACGATACCCGCGCCTGGCTGCCGCAGGAGCAGGGCCAGTCGGCAACCTTCCTTTCGGTCAACCACAACAAGCGCAGCATCGCGGTCGACCTCAAGACCGCCGAGGGACAGCAGCTCGTGCAGACCCTGGCCGCTGGCGCGGACATCGTGCTGCAGGGCTTCGGCGGAGGCACCGCGGCCCGGCTGGGCGTGGACCATGACAGCCTGAGCGCGCGCAATCCCCGCCTGATCTACTGCGAGATCTCCGGCTATGGCCGCACCGGCCCGCTCGGCAACGAGCCCGGCTATGACGTCATGCTGCAGGCGTTCAGCGGCATGATTAGCACCATGGGCGATCCGGCAGGCAAGCTGGCGCGCGCCAGTTTCTCTCCGGTCGACCTGGGCACGGGCATGCATGCCTTCAGCGGCATCCTGGCCGCGTTGATCGAACGCGAAAAGACCGGGCACGGCGTCTACCTGGAGGTCTCGCTGCTCGATACCGCGCTCGGCTTCATGGGCTACATGGCGCAGAACTACTGGCGCACCGGCCGGGCGCCGGCGCGCATGGGGACCGCGCACCCCGCCATGGCCCCGTACCAGGCCTTCGATGCAGCGGATGGCCCGCTCATGATCGGCGTCGGCAACGATGCCCAGTGGCGCCGCTTCTGCACGGTCGCCGGGCTGCACGACCACGTCGATGACCCCGCGTTCGCCACCAATGCGGCGCGCGTGGCCAACTTCGCGCGCACCGTGGACCTCGTGCAGCGCTGCATCGCCACGCAGCCGGTCGCATTCTGGCTGCAGGCATTGCGCGTGGCAGGCGTGGCCTGCTCGCCCATCCACACACTCGACCAGGCCCTTGCCCACCCGCAGCTGGAGGCGCGGCAGCTGGTGGTCGAATCGGAACACCCGGTGCTGGGCACGGTCCGGAACATGGGTTTGCCGGTGCGGTTTCGCGACGGCAAGCGGCAGGCGCACCGCGCGCCGCCCTTGCTGGGGCAGCACACCGAGGAAATTCTGCGCGAGGCAGGCTTTGGCCCCGACATGATCCGGCGCTACCAGGCCGACGGCATCGTGGCGGTCGCCGGATCCGTCACGTAGTGAGCGCGAGGCAAGCCCGCCCCCAAGTCAACTGAAGCCCGTCCCATATCCACTCAATGGAATCCATGTCCTCCATCCGCTATGCCGTGCGCGACCAGGTCGCCGAAATCCAGCTGGACAGCCTGCCAGTCAATGCGCTGAACGAGGCCATGATCGACGACCTGATCGGCGCCTTGCGGCGCGCCGCCGAAGACGACTCGGTGCGCGCCGTCATCCTCGGCAGCGCCATCCCGCGCCGCTTCTGTGCCGGCCTGCGGCTCGATGCCGTGCAGCAGTCTTCACCGAGCCAGCTCTATGCGCTGGTGGAGAAACTCTATGTGGGGTTGTGCGAGGCGCAGTTCCAGCTGAAGAAGCCGTCGATCGCGGCGGTCGAGGGTGCGGCGCGCGGCGGTGGCATGACCCTGGCCATCTCGTGCGACATGATCGTCGCGGCCGAGGACGCAACATTTGGCTATCCCGAGATCGACGTCGGCATGATCCCTGCCATCCACTACACGCATCTGCCGCGCATCGTCGGGCGCCACCGCGCCTTTGACCTGCTGTTCACCGGGCGCGCATTCGATGCCGACGAAGCCTGGCGGCTTGGCCTGGTCAGCCGCGTCGTGCCGCAGCCGGACGTCATGCGCGAAGCCCGGGCGCTGGCGCAATCCTTCTGCGAGAAATCGCCCACCATCGTGCGGATGGGCCGCGCCGCCTTCCTGCGCGCCAACGACTCCGACTACCGCCGCGGCGTAGCCGGTGCGGTGGAGAGCTTCGGGAATATCGCGGTAACCGATGACGCAAAGGAAGGCGTGGCGGCGTTCGTGGAGAAGCGCAAGCCGGCATGGTCGCCAGGGTGACTGTGATCCCGTCAGGAGAACGCAACCCAGCAGTGCTTTCATCAAAGGGCCAACCATGCCAGATCATTCCCGAGCCGATCGCCTCGAAGCATTCCGCCAGGAGGTTCGCAGCTTCCTGCGCGAGGTGGTCCCGCCCGATATCCGGGCCGCTTCGCGCGCCCATTGCCTGGTGACGCGCGAGCAGGCCGTGCGCTGGCAGCGGATCCTGCATGCGCGCGGGTGGGCGGCACCTGGCTGGCCGCGGGAGTACGGCGGCCCGGGATGGTCGCTGGTGGAGCAGGCAATCTTCCGGGAAGAGCTGGCGGCCAGCGACGCGCCGCGCTATGACAATCTCGGCATCGATACCATCGGACCCACGCTGATCCGCTATGGCACGCCCGAGCAGTGCCGGCGCTTCCTGCCCGGCATGCTGTCCTTCGATGACTTCTGGGCGCAAGGCTATTCCGAGCCCGACGCCGGGTCCGACCTAGCGTCTTTGCGCACCGTTGCGCGCCGCGATGGCGACGAATGGGTCGTCAACGGCAGCAAGATCTGGCAGACCCTGGGCCAGTGGGCCAACTGGGCACTGGTGCTGGTCCGCACCGATCCGTCTGCCCGACGCAAGCAAGAGGGCATCTCGGTGCTGCTGATGGACCTGCGCACACCGGGCGTGACGGTGCGGCCGATCCGCTTTATCAACGGCGCGCACTTCCACGTGCAGATGTTCTTCGACGACGTGCGGGTGCCCGCGGCCAACCTGGTGGGCGTGGAACACGCCGGCTGGTCCATCGCCAAGGGACTGCTGGTGATCGAGCGCCTGTTCGTCGCCCGGGTGGGAGACTGCAAGGCGGAGCTGGCCAGCGTCGCGAAACTGGCCGGCAAATGGCGCCCGGGCCCCGGCGCGCAGATCGACGATGCCTTGCTGGCGCGCCGGCATGCCGAGCTGGACATTCGCATGCGCGCGCTCGAAGCCGCGTGGTGGCCGGCAGTGCGGTTTGCTGAGCAGGGCGGCAGCCCTGAGCTGGAAGCCTCGCTGCTCAAGCTCGATGGCAACCTGCTGCTGCAGGACCTGCACACGTTCAAGCTGGATGCGTTGGGCGCCCGAACATTGCCCTTCGATCCCCGCGCGATCGATGGCGAGCCCAGTCCGGAGCCGCTATCTCCTGGCCATGCCGAGAATTTTCCGCTGCACTACTGGCGCTACCGTGGCATCACGCTGGCCGGGGGCTCGTCGGAGATACAACGCCAGATCGTTGCCAAGGCTGTGTTCGGCGGACTGACCGAGATCGACCGCCCCCGCCAGGACCAGATGGACGAGCAGCAGGCGATCATGGACGGCACCCTGCGCCGCTGGCTGGACAAGCACTACGGCTTCGAGCGCAGGCGCGAGGCCGTGGCTGCCAGGGACGGCTTCGACCCTGCCGCATGGGCTGCCCTTGCCGAGCTGGGCCTGACCGGCCTGCTGATCCCGGAGTGCGACGGCGGCCTGGGCGGCACCCTGTCCGACCTCATGCCATTGCTGGAAGCGCTCGGCGAGGCCCTGGTGGTGGAGCCCATGCTCTGGAGCGCGGTCCTCGGCACGCAGGTGCTGCTTGGCGCGGAGAACGCAGAAGGACGCGAACCGCTGCTCGCAGCGCTGGCCAGCGGCCAGGCCCGCTGCGCGCTGGCTTATCGCGAGGGCCAGTCCCGCCGCGACGTCCACCATCCTGAAACCGTTGCGCGCCGGGATGGCGCGCACTGGCGCCTGCACGGCGTCAACCGGCTGGTGATGGGCGCCGCCCAGGCGCAGCATCTGTTTGTTACGGCTTGCCTGCCTGAAGGCGGGCTGGCGCTGTTCGATGTGCCGAGCCAGGCGGCCGGTGTCGGCCTGCGTGCCTATCAGCTCCACGACGGGCGCAGCGCGGCGGACATTCGCTTCGACAACGTCGAACTGCCTGCGTCCGCGCTGCTCTGCGGCGCGGACCACGCCACGGCGTTGCTGGACGACGCGCTGGAACTTGCCACCCTCGCCCTCTGCGCGGAAAGCATCGGGGCCATGCGGCGATCGCTTGCCCTCACGGTTGAGTACATGCGCATGCGCAAGCAGTTCGGCCGCACCCTTTCAGAGCAGCAAGTGCTTCAGCATCGGGTGGCCGACCACTATCGCGGCTGGCATGCCGCACGCCAGCTGGTGCGCGAAGCCGTTGCAGGCTGGTCCCTGGTGCCGCCGGCCGAGCGCTCGCGCCGCGTCAGCGCCGCCAAATACATGGTTGGCCATGCCAGCCGTGTGCTAGCGCTTGACGCCCTGCAACTGCATGGGGCGATCGGCATGCAGGACGAAACCCCGATCAGTCACTACAGCAAGCGCCTGATGGCCAACGATGCACTGCTCGGCAATGCCTCGGCGCATCTCGGGCGCTTTGTCGATGCCGGCCATCGCTCGCAGGCGTGAACAGGACAACACTGAGAAGAAAGAGGCAATGCCATGCAAGCACTCCGCAGTACCAGGCGCCTGGCGCTCGCACTTGCCGCTGCCCTGGGCGCAATGATGGCGGCCCCGGCTGTGTCCGCGCAAACGGGCGCGGCGTGGCCTGCGCGGCCGGTTACCATCATCGTGCCGGGCGCGGCAGGGGGCACGATCGATATTCCCATCCGCCTGCTCGCGCAGAAACTGAGCCTTCGCCTTGGCCAGCCTGTCATCGTGGACAACCGGCCCGGCAGCGGGGGCATCATCGGCACACAGGCGGCGCTACGCGCGCCCGCCGACGGCTACACGCTCCTGGCCGGGAATGTCGGGCCGCAGGCCATCAACTACAGCGCCTACAAGACCCTGCCATACAAGCCGGACGACCTGGTGGGGATTACCGATGTCATCTCTTTTCCCAGCGTCCTGGTCGTCAACGCACAGTCGCCGATCCGGAGCGCCGCCGACCTGGTCGCGCAAATGAGGGCGCAGGCGGGAAAGCTGTCCTTCGGCTCCTCCGGCATCGGCCAGACCAGCCACCTGACCGGCGAACTGCTCAAGCAGCGCACGGGAACGGATGCCATTCACGTTCCCTATCGCGGTTCCACGCCGGCGACCACCGCGCTGCTGGCCGGTGAAACGACTTTCCAGTTTGACAACCTGACCCAGGCCCTGCCGCATATCCGGGCCGGCAAGCTGCGCCCGCTCGCCGTGACGTCGGCACGGCGAATCCCCAGCCTGCCCGAGGTGCCGACCATGGAGGAAACCGGGGTGGGCTACCTCTTGTCGACGGCGTGGATCGGCATCTTTGTGAAAGCCGGCACGCCGCCGGAGATCGCAGCCAGGCTGCATGAGCACCTGGTCGCGGTCCTGCGCGCCCCGGACGTGGTTACCGAAATCAGCCGGATGGGCGGTATTCCAGGCGGACAGGCACAGGAGAGATTCGCCGCCTTTGTCACGGCGGAACGCTTGCGCTGGAGCGAAACCATCAAGACCTCGCAGCTGAGCCTGGATTGAGGTCAGGCGCTGCGCCTTATTTTCCGATGCAAAACCGCGTAAAGATCGTCCCCAGCAGATCATCACTGGTGAACTCACCCGTAATGCTGTTCAGGCAATCCTGCGCCAGCCGCAGTTCTTCGGCAAACAGGTCCAGCGCCTGCGCCTGGTGCTCGGCCTGCTCGGCGGCGATATCCAGGTGCGATTGCGCATTCCGCAGCGCCGTCAGGTGCCGCTCGCGCGCCAGGAAGTTGCCTTCATTGCCCGACTGCCAGCCCACCAGCCGCAGCAGCTCACGGCGCAGCAGTTCAATGCCGGCCCCGGTGCGCGCCGAGATCCAGATCTCGGTCGGGTTGGGGCCGTTGGCGGCGACCACGTGCGGGCGGTTGCCGCCGAAGACGACATCGCCAACCGCGGGCGCCTTGTCGATCTTGTTGACGATGCGCACGATCGGCGAGCCCGGCGGCAGCTGGCCGCTGAGCTGGTCGTCGATGGCGTCGTCAGTCTCTGACAGGCCATGGCGCAGGTAGTCGGTGGCGTCGACCAGGTGCAGCACGATGTCGGCGCGGCGGATAGCGTCCCAGGTGCGTTCGATGCCGATGCGCTCGACTTCGTCGGCGGCATGCTCGCGCAGGCCGGCGGTGTCGATGATATGCAGCGGGATGCCGTCGATCTGGATGGTCTCGCGCACGCGGTCGCGCGTGGTGCCGGCGATGGGCGTGACGATGGCCAGCTCCGCGCCGGCCAGCGCGTTCAGCAGCGACGACTTGCCCACGTTGGGCTGGCCCGCCAGCACCACCGACAGGCCCTCGCGCAGCAGCGCGCCCTGGCGCGCCTGCGCCAGCACGCCGCTCAGTTCGGTGCGGATGGTGGCAAGCTGGCCGCGCGCGTCGGACTGTTCCAGGAAATCGATCTCTTCTTCGGGGAAGTCCAGCGTGGCTTCGACCAGCATGCGCAGGTGGATGACCTTGTCCACAAGCTGGCGGATGGCGTTGGAGAATTCGCCCTCCATTGAACGCGCCGCCGAGCGCGCCGCGGCCTCGGTGCTGGCTTCGATCAGGTCGGCCACGGCCTCGGCCTGGGCCAGGTCGAGCTTGTCGTTGAGGAAGGCGCGCCGCGTGAACTCGCCGGGCTCTGCCAGGCGCAGGCCGATGCCGTCGCCCGCTTGCAGGCAGCGTGTCAGCAGCATCTGCATCACCACCGGCCCGCCGTGGCCCTGCAGCTCGAGCACTTCCTCGCCGGTATAGGAATTGGGCGCCGGGAAATACAGCGCCAGGCCGTGGTCGATGACCTTGCCATGGCCATCGAGGAACGGCAGGTAGGTGGCGTGGCGCGGCTTCAGTGCCTGGCCGCAGACGGCGCGCATCACGGGGCCAACATCGGGGCCCGACACGCGCACCACGCCGATGCCGCCACGTCCGGGCGCGGTGGCGATGGCGGCAATGGGAACCTGGGGAGCAGTCATGGCGCTATTGTCGCAGATCGGGTGCGGTTGGCGTGGCACGCGGTGGGCAGGCCGCCATGGCGGGCGGGTGGTCAGCTGGCACCGGGCAGCGGGCGCGGCGGCGCCTCGTCCGGCATTGCCTGCGCCTGCAGGCAATCGGCCAGCAGCCGGCGCGCGACGATGCCGTCGACAAGGCGGCCGAGCTTTGCCTGCCCTTTGACCAGCTTGCGATGCAGGTCCCTGGTGTAGCGGGATGGCAGCACCGGCTCGAATGCCTCGATCACATAGCGCAGTCGCTTGCCGGCGATGCGCTGCTCATGCACCGCGCGGGGATCGCCGCGGCGTGCGGCCTTTGCCAGCGCGCGCAGGCGCTTGCGGCCGCGGCGCACGCGCTTGCGCGCAAAGGGCCCGAGGCGGCCACCGCCATTGCGGGTGCGGGCGGCCAGCTGGGCCAGGTGCGCCAGGTCGCGATGCAGCGCTGGCAGCGGCCAGTCACGGTAACCGGCCAGGGCCGCCAGCATGGTTTGCCGTGCGGTGTCGCGGCGCTCTCGGGCGGTGTCGGCGATGGCCGACAGCACGGTATCGTCCGGTTCCAGTTTGCGTGCCGGGGCAATGGTTTCGGCCAGGAATACGTCCCAGTCGCGCACGTCGCTGGTGGCGCGCGCCAGCATGCGCAGGTCATGCTTCCAGCGATCGCGCTCCTGCCGCGGCAACGACGGCCCCAGGGCCCAGAGCACCGCGCGCGCATGGCGCACCGCCACGCGCAGCGCGTGCAGGTCTTCGGGCTCGTCGCGGCGCAGCAACTGGGCCAGGCTCGCTTCGATGCGCGCCAGGCTTGCCTGCGTCAGCGCGGCAAAGGCCGCGGCGGGCCGCGTCTTGCGGCGCAGTGTGGGGGGATGGGTGTCGGCGATCATTGCGGGCTGCATGCGCTCAGGCGCGCACTCGGGTCGCGGATGCTTCCAGTGTAGGCGACGGCACGCCGGCCCGCTTCCGCGCGGCGTAACAGGCGCATGGATGGTTGACAGCCCCGCGCCTTCACGCTGCAATGCGCACATCCCGGTGATGCAGTGACCCGACAAGGAACAGCCATGACCACCGAACAGAAACGGCTTCTGCTGCGCGACACCATCGAGGCGGGCTTTCGCCAGGCCGCCTTTGTCAACGATGTCGGCATCACGCTGGCGGACTGCGGGCCCGGCTGGTGCGAATCCACGCTGGCCATTGCGCCGCGCCACCTGCAGCACGGCGGCATCGTCCATGCGGGCGTGCAGGCCACCATCGCGGACCACACCGCGGGCGCGGCGGCATCCACCATCCTGGAGGCAGGCCAGCACGTGGTCACCGCGGAGTTCAAGATCAACCTGCTCAGGGCCGTGCGCAGCGAACGGCTGCGCTGCCGTGCCGATGTGCTCAAGTCCGGCCGTTCGATCATCGTGGTGGAGGCGGATGTCTTCGCCGACGTCCACGGTGAATCGGTGCTGGTCAGCCGCCTGAACGCCACCATGAGCGTGCTGGACCTGGCCTGAGCCCTCTCCCACCGTTGAAAGGAAGCGACCCATGATCGACCACACCGGCGTAAGCGTCAGTGACTACGGCAAGAGCCGCGCCTTCTACCAGGCGGCGCTGGGCGCCATCGGCTATGTGCTGGACAAGGAATTCCCGGCCAGCGTCACCGGCAGCACCGATGTCGCAGGCTTCGGCCCACCGGGGCAACCCGACTTCTGGATCCACCGCGGCACGCCCAACCAGCCGCCGCTGCATGTGGCCTTCCGCGTGGACAGCCGCGAGACCGTCGATGCCTTCCATCGCGCGGCGCTGGCCGCGGGCGGGCGCGACAACGGCGCGCCGGGCATCCGCGCGCACTACCACCCCAACTACTACGGCGCCTTCGTGCTGGATCCGGACGGGCACAACATCGAAGCGGTGTGCCACAAGCCGGCGTAGGGCTGGCCTCAGCGCGTCGCGACGATAAACAGGCGCGGGAACGGCAGCAGCACCGACCCGTCCGGCAGCGCCGGGTACGCCTTGGCAATCTCGGTCTGGTAGCGCGCCAGGTAGGCGGCGCGCTCGGCCTCGTCCAGCGGTTGCAGGAAGGGGCGCAGGCCGCTGCCCTTGAACCACTCCACCACCGCGGCCGGGCCGCCCGCCAGCGGATGGTGGTACGTGGTCAGCCATACGTCCACGCGCTGGCACAGCGGGCGCAACAGCTCGTAGTACCACTGCGCCGGGGCACGCTCGGCGCGGGCCTTGCTGGCGCCGGCGAGCTTTTCTGCCCACGGGCTTTCCGCCGCCACCTGGCGCATCAGCCGGTGCGCGGGTTCTTCCAGGTTGTCCGGCATCTGCACGGCCAGCGTGCCGCCGGGAGCGAGCCTGGATACCAGTGCCGGGAACAGGCTGGCGTGGTCAGGCAGCCACTGCAGCACGGCATTGGCCAGGATCACGTCATAGGGCCCGGCCTCGTCCCAGGCGCCGATGTCGGCCACGCGGAACTGCACCGCGGGCAGGCGCTTGCGCGCCGCATCGACCATGTCCTGCGAGCTGTCCAGCCCGGTCACCGACGCCCCCGCATAGCGCGCCAGCAGCACCTCGGTGGAGTTGCCCGGCCCGCAGCCGATATCCACCGCGCTGCGCGCGATCTCATTGGGGATGGCAGCCACCAGGTCGCGGACCGGGCGGGTGCGTTCGTCTTCGAAGGCGACGTATTGGTGGGCGGACCAGCTCATGGGGGATCTCCTGACTTTTAGAGCAGGCCAGTAGGATACGCCTGCCGCAGCGGTTCGCTGGCCCTGTCAGCCAGCCCTTACCCCAGCTTCTTCTTCAGCAGCTCATTCACCTGCGCCGGATTGGCCTTGCCCTTGGTCGCCTTCATCGCCTGCCCGACCAGCGCATTGAACGCCTTCTCCTTGCCCGCGCGGAATTCCTCGACCGACCTGGCGTTGGCGGCCAGCACGTCGTCGATGATCTTCTCCAGCTCGCCGGTGTCGGACATCTGCTTCAGGCCCTTGGCCGCGATGATGGCGTCGGCATCGCCGCCGTGCTCGCCGGCCCACATCGCCGGGAACACGTCCTTCTTGGCGGTGTTGTTCGATACCGTGCCGTCGGCGATGCGCGCGAGCAGCCTGGCCAGTTGCGCCGGCGTGACCGGTGCGGCGTCGATGGCGATGCCTTCGCGGTTCAGCTGCGAGGCCACATCGCCCATCAGCCAGTTGGCCGCGGGCTTGGCGTTGGCGGCGCCGGCGTCGGCCACCACGGCCTCGTAGTAGGCGGCGAAGGCCTTGGTCGCGGTCAGCGTGGTGGCGTCATAGGCCGACAGGCCGTACTGCGAGACAAAGCGCGCCTGCATCGCCACCGGCAGTTCCGGCAGCTCGCCGCGCACGCGCTCGACCCAGCTCGCGTCGATTTCCAGCGGCATCAGGTCGGGGTCTGGGAAGTAGCGGTAATCGTGCGCGTCTTCCTTGGTGCGCATGGCGCGCGTTTCGCCCGTTTCCGGGTCGAACAGCACGGTGGCCTGCTGGATCTTGCGGCCGTCCTCGATCTCGGCGATCTGCCACTGCACTTCGTACTCGATGGCCTGCTGCAGGAAGCGGAACGAATTCAGGTTCTTGATTTCGCGGCGGGTGCCGAATTCCTTCTGGCCGAGCGGGCGCACCGACACGTTGGCGTCGCAGCGGAAGCTGCCTTCCTGCATGTTGCCATCGCAGATGCCCAGCCACACCACCAGCGAGTGCAGCGCCTTGGCATAGGCCACGGCTTCGGCGGCGCTGCGCATGTCGGGCTCGGTGACGATTTCCAGCAGCGGGGTGCCGGCGCGGTTCAGGTCGATGCCGGTCATGCCGGCGAAGTCTTCGTGCAGGGACTTGCCCGCGTCTTCTTCCAGGTGGGCGCGGGTCAGGTTGACGGTCTTTTCGTAGAACTCGCCCTTCCTGCCTTCGACCTGGATGGTGATGGTGCCGCCCTGTACCACCGGGATCTCATACTGGCTGATCTGGTAGCCCTTGGGCAGGTCGGGGTAGAAGTAGTTCTTGCGCGCAAAGACGCTGCGCGGCGAAATGGTGGCGCCGATCGCCAGGCCGAACTGGATGGCGCGCTCGACCGCGCCCTTGTTGAGCACCGGCAGCACGCCCGGCAGCGCCAGGTCCACCGGCGAGGCCTGCGTGTTGGCCTCGGCCCCGAAGGCGGTGGAGGTGCCGGAAAAAATCTTGGAGGCCGTCGAAAGCTGAGCGTGCGTTTCGAGGCCGATCACCACTTCCCATTGCATGGCGGTATTCCTGTTCGGTTCTTTCGGTTCTGTCTGTTGCGGTGGAGCGGCGCAGCCGCCCCGGGGTTCAGTCTGGTCTTGCCCCGGCCCTCAGGGGTCGGGGCTGGCAAGCCATGAGTCGAGCTGGGCCAGCGCGGCCACGCGGGCCACCGCATCGCCGCCGACGGTGACGCCCTGGGTCTTGCGCATGCCCGCCGGTACGTCGCGGCGCATATGCAGCTCGCTGGTGCCGTCAAAGCCGTGATAGGCGCCGGGGTAGATCTCCAGCCGGAAGCGCGCGCCCGGCTGGCGCGCCAGCACCGCGCTTTGCAGCATGGCGCAGCGGGTGGCGGGCGTCCAGTCGTCGGCGCCGCCGATCATCAGCAGCATAGGCGCGCGCAGGCGGAAGTTGTGCTGCTGCACGGCGCGCCTGCAGCCCGGGTAGAACGCCACCGCGCGCTCCACCTGGGGCGTGCCGGCCGGCCACGGGCGGCTGGCATCGACGGTGGCCAGCACCGCCTGCGCGCCGTTGGACCAGCCCAGCAGCACGATACGCGCGGTGTCGACCGCCGGCTGCTGCGCCACCCAGCGAAGCGCGGCCAGCGCATCGGCGCGGCGCGTGCGGTCGTCGATGCCGCGCGCGTCGATGGGTTCGGAGCAGATGCCGTGGGGCCTGCCGCGCGCGCTGAAGCTGTCGGGCATCAGCACGGCATAGCCGCGCTCGTTCAGCCAGTGCGCGTATTCGCGGTAGCGTTGCTGCAGCAGTCCGGAAACGTCCGCCTGGGCGGTTCCGGCGGCACCCGCCGCGCTCGCGCGCGCGGGGCGCGCGGACAGCAGGCCGCCGCAGCCGTGCAACGCCACCACCACCGGCAGCGCGCGCGGGGTGGCGCCCTCGCGCGGCAGGAACCAGTAGGCGGTGAGCGCGGGCGTGGCCGCATCGCCGCGCAGCTGGACACGCTGCGCCGGCACGGGTGCCGTGGCCGCGGATCCTGGCGCGGCCCGGCTCACCGCATTCGGCGCCAGCACGCCGGCGGGCGTCAGCGGCGCCGGCTGCGCCAGCGCGGGCGCGGGCAGTTCCGGTGTATGCGCGGATGCGCCGGCCAGCCATGCGCCCAGCCCCAGTGCCACCGCGGCGCGCAGCACCGCCACCGCCGGACGGGCGGTGCGCGGTGAGCGTTGCGGAGTGGCGGGTGCGTGGGTCATGGCCGGCTTCGGTGGCTTCAGCGCGTGCGGGCGCAGGCGCCGCTGCCCGGCTCGAACATCACGGGCCAGGCTTCTTCGTAGACGCCGGGGGTGCAGCGCTGCTGGCAGTTGGCGTGCGCCAGCGTAACGCGGCGCGGGTCCTGCCAGACCATCAGCTTGCAGCCGCTGCCGTCATTGGCGCGCAGCTCGATATGCGGCTTCTTCTGGACCTGGCGGAAGTCCGCCAGGTTGAAGCTGCACGAGCCGCGCTTGCCTACCCACAGCTTCCACGACAGCTGCTGCACGCTGTTGTCCGACACGCGCAGCTGGGCGTCTTCGCGGAAGCCGTCTTCCTCGGTGCGGCGGCAGTCGCCGGCCAGGTCGATGTCGCGGCTGGCGATTGGAGCGGGCCGGCCCAGCCCGCCCGGCAGCGGGATGCAGCCGGCCACCGCCGCGGCGAGCGCGGCCGCGGCCATCAGGCGCAGGGTCAGCGAGGAGCGCGCGGCCATGTTCATGCCTTGCCCGGACGGCGCAGGTGCCAGTCGGTCGCCTGCTGGAACGCGTGCGCGGTCTGCAGCAGGCGCGCCTCGTCGAAGTAGTTGCCGATCAGCTGCAGGCCCACCGGCATGCCGGCGTCGCCAAAGCCGCACGGCACGCTCATGCCGGGCAGGCCGGCCAGGCTGGTCGACAGCGTGAAGATATCGGCCAGGTACATCTGCACCGGGTCCGAGGTCTTCTCGCCCAGTTTCCACGCCACCGTCGGCGCCACCGGCCCCATGATCACGTCGCACTGGGCGAAGGCACGCTGGAAGTCGTCGGCGATGATGCGGCGGATCTTCTGCGCCTGCAGGTAGTAGGCGTCGTAGTAGCCATGCGACAGCACATAGGTGCCGACCATGATGCGGCGCTTGACCTCGGCGCCGAAGCCTTCGGCACGGCTCTTCTTGTACATGTCGAGCAGGTCGCGGTATTCGGCCGCGCGGTGGCCGTAGCGCACGCCGTCAAAGCGCGACAGGTTGGACGAGGCCTCGGCCGGCGCGATCACGTAGTACACCGGGATCGACAGCTCGGTCTTTGGCAGCGTCACCTCGACCAGCGTGGCGCCCAGCTTTTCATACTCGGCCAGCGCGGCGCGCACGGCCTGCTCGACGTCGGCCGACAGGCCCTTGCCGAAGTATTCCTTCGGCAGGCCGATGCGCAGGCCGGCGAGCGGGCGCTCGGTAGTGGCGCCGGCGCGCGGCTGGCCCAGCAGGCGGGTGTAGTCCTCGTCCACGCCGCCCTGCGCGGGCGTGATGCTGGTGGAGTCCCTGGGGTCGAAGCCGGCCATGGCGTTGAGCAGCAGCGCGCAGTCTTCGGCGCTATGGGCCATCGGGCCGGCCTGGTCCAGCGACGAGGCGAAGGCGATCATGCCGTAGCGCGACACGCGGCCGTAGGTCGGCTTGATGCCGGTGATGCCCGAGAACGACGACGGCTGGCGGATCGAGCCGCCGGTGTCGGTGCCGGTGGCGGCGGGGGCCAGGCCGGCGGCCACGGCCGCGGCCGAGCCGCCCGACGAGCCGCCGGGCACGCGGCTGGTGTCCCAGGGGTTGCGCACCGGGCCGAAATGCGAGTTCTCGTTGGACGAGCCCATCGCGAACTCGTCCATATTGGTCTTGCCCAGCGTGACCATGCCGGCCGCGGCCATGCGTTCGACCACGGTGGCGTCGAACGGGCTTTCATAGTTGGCCAGCATCTTCGAGCCGGCGGTGGCACGCCAGCCGCGCGTGACGAACACGTCCTTGTGCGCGATCGGCACGCCGGTCAGCGGCGCGGCCTCGCCGCGGGCGCGGCGTTCATCGGCGGCGCGCGCCTGCGCCAGGGTCCGCTCGGCATCGACGTGGATAAACGCGTTGAGCGCGGCAGCCTGCTCGATGCGGGCCAGGTACTCGCGTGCGAGTTCCTCGGCGGAGACGGAGCGCGCGGCCAGCGCATCGGCTAGCTGGCGCAGGGAGGTCACGGAATCAGCGGAAAAGGGCATGACAGTCGGTTGGCATCAGGGGGTGGCGTACTGGCGGGTGGCCGGCGCCGGACAGGCATGCACGGGTGCGTCGGGTCCGGGCCGGGCGGCGGTCATTCGATGACCTTGGGCACCAGGTACAGGCCGTCTTCGGTGGCCGGCGCGGGGCGCTGGTAGTCGGCGCGGCGGTCGGATTCGGTGACCACGTCCTCGCGCAGGCGCTGGACCATGTCGCGCACGGCTGACAGCGGGTGGGCCAGCGGCTCGATACCGGTGGTGTCGACCGCCTGCATCTGCTCGACCAGCGAGAAAAAGTTGTTCAGCTGCGCAAGCGTCTGGGCGGCCTCGTCATCGCTGATTTCGATGCGGGCCAGGTGGGCGATGCGCTTGACGTCGGATAGAGCGAGGGCCATGGCGTGGTGGTTCGGATGCTCGGATGCGGGGGCGCGGGCTGCGCCGGCGGCTGGCTCATGGGGCGGCTGCGTCGCACGGCCCGTGGCCTGACCGGGGGCGCCGGAGTGGCGCCCCGGAGTCGTCGGAATTACAGGTATTTTCAGGCTGTAAACGCCCGAAGCAGCAGGAATTATAAGGTATCATTGCGAGTTACCGACCCTTGGCAACGCTTACGCCACATGGCCGCAAGCCGGCCGCTGGCCGGCGCGCTTGCGCCTGGCATCCACAGGCGCCCGAAGGGCGGACCTGGGTCCTCTGATTAGGCCTCTGCGGCCGGCCAGCGCATGTCGCAGTGATTCGATATGGTGCGCCGGTGCCTGCACATTTCCGCGAACTTTTCCGCGGGGTCTAATCAAAGGTTCCCGTAGGGCCGGCGCGCGCGGTGCGCCGGCGATTGCCGTTCCCATTCCATTCCATCCCGGCCCGGGCAGCCCCGTGCCGGACGGCGGGCGGACCGGGAAGCCGGGAACCATTCCGTATTCAACACAACGTATTTCGTGGCCGGGCCGTTCGCGGTGCCGGCCGCTTCGCCTACCCGCGAACACCACCACAGACAGGATTCCTGATGTTCGGATTTCTCCGCAGCTACTTCTCCAACGACCTGGCGATCGACCTCGGCACCGCCAACACGCTGATCTACATGCGCGACAAGGGCATCGTGCTGGACGAGCCCTCGGTCGTCGCGATCCGCCAGGAAGGCGGCCCCAACGCCAAGAAGACCATCACGGCGGTGGGCAAGGAAGCCAAGCAGATGCTGGGCAAGGTGCCGGGCAATATCGAGGCGATCCGCCCGATGAAGGACGGCGTGATCGCCGACTTCACCGTCACCGAGCAGATGCTCAAGCAATTCATCAAGATGGTGCACGACAGCAAGCTGCTGCGCCCGAGCCCGCGCATCATCATCTGCGTGCCGTGCGGCTCGACCCAGGTCGAGCGCCGCGCCATCCGCGAATCGGCGCTGGGCGCCGGTGCCAGCCAGGTCTACCTGATCGAGGAGCCGATGTCGGCTGCGATCGGCGCCGGCCTGCCGGTGTCCGAGCCGTCGGGCTCGATGGTGGTGGATATCGGCGGCGGCACCACTGAGGTGGGCATCATCTCGCTGGGTGGCATGGTCTACAAGGGTTCGGTGCGCGTGGGCGGCGACAAGTTCGACGAGGCCATCGTCAACTACATCCGCCGCAACTACGGCATGCTGATCGGCGAACAGACCGCCGAAGCGATCAAGAAGGAAATCGGCTCGGCCTTCCCGGGCTCCGAAGTCCGCGAGATGGAAGTCAAGGGCCGCAATCTGTCCGAAGGCATCCCGCGCGCCTTCACCGTGTCGTCCAATGAAATCCTCGAAGCCCTTACCGATCCGCTGAACCAGATCGTTTCGGCGGTGAAGATCGCGCTGGAACAGACCCCGCCCGAACTGGGCGCCGACATCGCCGAGCGCGGCATGATGCTGACCGGCGGCGGCGCGCTGCTGCGCGACCTGGACCGCCTGCTGGCGGAAGAAACCGGCCTGCCGGTGCTGGTGGCCGAAGACCCGCTGACCTGCGTGGTGCGCGGTTCCGGCATGGCGCTGGAACGCATGGACAAGCTCGGCAGCATCTTCTCCTACGAGTAAGAAGGACGCTCACGTGGCGATGCGCGGCCTGCCGGATCCAGCGATCAGGGCGGCGTCGCGGCGCCTCATCCGCCGGGGCCGGGCCCTGGCAGTTCCCGCCGCCCGGCCGTGCCGCTCCCGTCCCCGCAAGGGACCCGGGCGCGGCACGGCGGGCGGCGGGGCGTTTCCGCGTGGGCTTTGGCCTTTGTTCGGGTAAATGGATTACTCCCCTCCGCCGCTCTTCAAGCAAGGCACCTCGGCTGTCGCCAGGCTGGTCCTGTACGTGGGTATCGCGCTGGCGCTGCTGGTGGTCGATGCCCGTTTCGACGCGCTCAGCGTGGGCCGGCAGGTTGCCGCCACCGTGCTGATGCCGGTCGAACGCCTGGTGCTGACGCCGCGCGACGCACTGCGCACGATGTTCGACTATGCGCAGTCGTCGGCGATGCTCGCCACCGAAAACCGCGAACTGCGCCAGAACGCCGTGCAGCAGGCCCAGGCCTCGGTGCGCCAGGCGCAGCTGGAGTCCGAGAACAACCAGCTGCGCAAGCTGCTCGGGCTGGCGCAGCAGTCGGCCACGCCGGTGACGGCCGCCGAGATCCTGTATGACGCGCGCGATCCCTACACCCAGCGTATCGTGATCGACAAGGGCAGCCAGCACGGCCTGCGCGCCGGCTACCCGGTGATCGACGAGCGCGGCGTGGTGGGGCAGGTCACGCGCGTGTCGCCGTTCCAGTCCGAGGTGACGCTGCTCACCGACAAGGACCAGGCCATCCCCGTGCAGGTGGTGCGCAACGGGCTGCGCAGCGTGGCCTTCGGCGGCGCGCGCGCGGGCCAGCTGGACCTGCGCTTCATGGCCGCCGCCGCCGACCTGCAGCAGGGCGACCTGCTGGTGACCTCGGGCCTGGACGGCACCTACCCGCCGGGCCTGCCGGTGGCAAAGATCGTCCATATCGAGCGCAAGGCCGATACCGCGTTTTCGCGCGTGTACTGCGAGCCGGTGGCCGGCGTGCGCGCGCACCGCCTGCTGCTGGTGGTGCGCTACGACGCGGCCATTCCCGCGCGGGAAACGGTCGAGGCCAAGCCGGAGGCGCCGGTCAAGGGCGCCAAGTCCGCTGCGGCACGCGCTGCCGCCGATAGCGCAGCGGCTGCCAAGGCCGCACCCGCCAAGGAGGCACCACGGTGACCAATCCCCAATACCTGCTGCGGCCGGTCAATCCCGCCTTTATCGCCTTCAGCTTCGTGCTGGCGTTCCTGTTCAACCTGATGCCCTGGGGCACCACGCTGTGGGTCCCCGACATGGTGGCGCTGGTGCTGGTGTTCTGGAACATCCACCAGCCGCGCAAGGTGGGCATGGGCGTGGCCTTCCTGCTGGGCCTGCTGATGGACGTGCACGATGCCCGGCTGCTGGGCGAGCACGCACTGGCCTACACTCTGCTGGCCTACTTCGCCATCACCATCCACCGCCGCGTGCTGTGGTTCACCGTCTATACCCAGGCGCTGCACGTGCTGCCGCTGCTGTTCGTCGTGCACGCGGTGCCGGTGCTGATCCGGCTGGCCATGGGCGCGCCGCTGCCGGGCTGGCAACTGCTGCTGGCACCGGCGATCGAGGCGCTGCTGTGGCCGCTGGCCACCAGCCTGCTGCTGGCGCCGCAGCGCCGTTCGAGCGATGTCGACGAGACGCGTCCGATCTGACGCCGCACGCACCTGACCGCACCTAAACGCTCATCCCTGGCCAACGCAGTACCATGACCGAAATCCGCAACGTCGAACTGGAAATCGGCCGCTTCCGCATCCGCGTGGCGGCCGCGGCCCTGTTCACGGTGATCTGCTTTGGCCTGCTGTTCACGCGCTTCCTGTGGCTGCAGTGGTACAAGCATGACCAGTACTCGGCCAAGGCCGAGGACAATCGCATCTCGGTGGCGCCGATCGAGCCCAACCGCGGCATCATCATGGACCGCAACGGGATCGTGCTGGCGCGCAATTATTCCGCGTACACGCTGGAGATCACGCCGTCCAAGCTGGGCGATACGCTGGACAACACCATCGAAGGCCTGTCGGCGCTGGTGGATATCCAGCCGCGCGACCGGCGCCGCTTCAAGCGGCTGATGGAAGAGTCGCGCAGCTTTGAAAGCCTGCCGATCCGCAGCCAGCTGAGCGACGAGGAAGTGGCGCGCTTCTCCGCGCAGCGCTTCCGCTTCCCGGGCGTGGATGTGCGCGCGCGGCTGTTCCGGCAGTACCCGCTGGGCGAGTCGGCTTCGCACGTGATCGGCTACCTGGGCCGCATCTCGCAGCGCGACCAGGAACGCATCGAGGCCATGGACGAGGCCAACGATGCCGACGGCGCCAAATACGATCCGCGCAAGGACGCCGACAACTACAAGGGCACCAACTACATCGGCAAGATCGGCCTGGAGCAGAGCTACGAGAGCGAGCTGCACGGCCTGACCGGCTTCGAGGAAGTGGAAGTGAGCGCGGGCGGGCGCCCCATCCGCACGCTTTCGACCTCACCCGCCACGCCTGGCAACAACCTGATCCTGTCGCTGGACATCCGCCTGCAGCAGCTGGCCGAGGCACTCTACGGCAACCGCCGCGGCGCACTGGTGGCGATCGAGCCGTCCACCGGCGACATCCTGGCCTTTGTCTCCAAGCCGACCTACGACCCCAACCTGTTCGTCGAGGGCATCGACACCAATACCTGGAACGAGCTCAACAACTCGCCCGACAAGCCACTGCTGAACCGCCCGCTGCGCGGCACCTACCCGCCGGGCTCGACCTACAAGCCGTTCATGGCGCTGGCCGCGCTGACCACCGGCAAGCGCACCGCGGCCTGGGGCATGTCCGACCCCGGCTTCTTCACGCTGGGCAACCATACCTTCCGCGACGACAAGCCGGGCGGCCATGGCTGGGTCGACATGCACAGCTCGATCGTGCATTCGTGCGACACCTACTACTACGCGCTGGCGCGTGACATGGGCGTCAACGGCATCCATGACTTCATGAAGCCGCTGGGCTTCGGCCAGATCACGGGCATCGACATCGAGGGCGAAAGCCGCGGCATCCTGCCGTCGACCGAGTGGAAGCGCAAGGCGTACCGCAAGCCCGAGCAGCAGAAGTGGTACGACGGCGAGACCATCTCGCTGGGCATCGGCCAGGGCTACAACAGCTTCACCATCCTGCAGCTGGCGCAGGCCACCTCGGTCATCGTCAACGACGGCAAGGTGATGAAGCCCCACCTGGTCAAGGCCGTGGAGGATGCGGTCACGCGCAAGCGCACGCTGACCGTGCCCAAGGAAAGCTACACGATCCCGCTCAAGCAGGCCGACATCAACGTGATCAAGCGCGCCATGGTGGCGGTGACGCATTCCGGCACGGCCGCGCGCGTGTTCGCCGGCGCCGCCTACGAATCGGCGGGCAAGACCGGCACGGCGCAGACCTACAGCCTGGCCAAGGGCGAGAAGTACAACCACCACGCGCTGGACGAGCGCAAGCGCGACCACTCGCTGTACACGGCCTTCGCGCCCGCGGACAACCCCAGGATCGCGATTGCGCTGATCGTCGAGAACGCCGGCTTCGGCGCCGCGGTGGCCGCGCCGATCGCGCGCAAGGTGATGGACTACTACCTGACCGGCAAATGGCCGGCGGAGCTGGAAGCCATCGCGCCGCCGGAAGCCGAGCGCATGGCGGGCCGCCCGCCGGTGGCAACGCCGAGCGTGTTCACCACCGGCCAGACCGCCAGCATTGCCAGCGCCACGGTGATGTCGAGCGGCAGCGCGCCGGCCAGCGGCGCGGCCGCCAGCGCGGTCGCCGCGGCGTCGGGCGCGCATGCCGGGGCGTCTGACGCGATCGCGGCGGCGCTGGACCCGGCCGCGATCGCACCGGCCTCGGTTGTGCAGACGCTGGATGAACGCATGCTGCAGGCGCTGGGCCACAGCAAGCCGAAGGTGCCGCCGCCGGCTTCCGCGCCGGTCGTGCCGGCCAAGGCGCCCGCGCCCAAACCACGCGTCAAGCCCGTGGCTGCCAAGGCAGCCAGCGGTGCCGACGCCACTCGCTGAAGGAGACGCGCATGGATCGACGCCGCGTCCTGTCCCTGATCAAGACCGCGCTGACCGGTTTTGACAAACCACTCTCGCTGATCGTCTTCCTGCTGTTCGCCACTGGCATCGTGGCGCTGTACTCGGCCGCCATCGACATGCCGGGCCGGGTTGAGGATCAGCTGCGCAATATCCTGCTGTCTTATGTGGTGATGATCGTGATCGCCTACCTGCCTACGCAGACGCTGATGCGGGTGGCGGTGCCGATCTACACGGTCGGAGTGGCGCTGCTGATCGCGGTGGCCATGTTCGGCCTGATCCGCAAGGGCGCGCGCCGCTGGCTCTATGTCGGCATGGTGATCCAGCCGTCCGAGATCATGAAGATCTCGATGCCGCTGATGCTGGCCTGGTATTTCCAGAAGCGCGAGGGCGTGATCAAGTGGTTCGACTTCGTGGTGGCGCTGGGGCTGCTGCTGATCCCGGTCGGCCTGATCGCCAAGCAGCCTGACCTGGGCACGGCACTGCTGGTGATGGCCGCGGGCGTGTACGTGATCTACTTCGCCGGCCTGTCGTGGCGGCTGATCCTGCCGCTGCTGGGGCTGCTGGTGGTGGCGATCACGCTGCTGATCACGTTCCAGAACGATATGTGCGCGCCGGGCGTGAACTGGCCGGTGCTGCACGACTACCAGCAGCACCGCGTCTGCACGCTGCTGGACCCGACCAGCGATCCGCTCGGCAAGGGCTTCCACACGATCCAGTCGATCATCGCCATCGGCTCCGGCGGGGTCGAGGGCAAGGGCTGGCTCAAGGGCACGCAGACGCACCTGGAATTCATCCCGGAAAAGCACACCGACTTTATCTTCGCGGTGTACTCGGAAGAGTTCGGCCTGATCGGCAATGCGGTGCTGCTGGTGCTGTACCTGCTGCTGATCTTCCGCGGCCTGTTTATCGCGGCCAATGCGCCGACGCTGTTCTCGCGGCTGCTGGCGGGATCGATCACGCTGATCTTCTTCACCTATGCCTTCGTCAACATGGGCATGGTCAGCGGCATCCTGCCGGTGGTGGGCGTGCCGCTGCCGCTGATGAGCTATGGCGGCACCGCACTGGTGACGCTGGGCGCGGGCATCGGCATTCTGATGAGCATTTCGCGGCAGAAGCGGCTGATCCAGACGTAGCGCAGCCTGCGTAAAAAGGGGGCCGCGGCTGTGCCGCCGGTCCCCTTTGCTAAACTGCCACCCACTTTACCTCTACCGGTCCACGCCCCATGAACGCCCAAGACGTTGCCGCCTACCTGCAGAGCCACCCCGAATTCTTCGAAGAACACGCCGAGCTGTTGGCCGCGGTGCAGCTGACCAGCCCGCACAGCCACCGCGCCGTGTCGCTGCAGGAACGCCAGATGGAAATCCTGCGCGAGAAGAACAAGGGCCTGGAGCTGCGCCTGGCGGACCTGGTCCGCCACGGCCATGACAACGACCGCACCCAGCAACGCATGCATGCCTGGCAGCTGCGCCTGCTGGCCGAAGCCGATTCGCACGCGCTGCCCTATGCAGTGCAGGACGGCCTGCAGCAGGTGTTCGATGTGCCGGCGGTGGCGCTCAGGCTGTGGGATGTCGCCGAGCAATACGTCCATATGGAAGTGGCGCAGGGCGCCAGCGAAGACCTGCGCATCTTTGCCGAAGGCCTGCGTGCGCCGTACTGCGGCAGCAACGGCGGCTTCGAGGCCGCGGGGCTGCTGGAGCGCGACGATATCACCTCGCTGGCGATGGTGACGCTGCGCGTGCCGGTGCGTGCCGGCGATGCCGAGGCCGGTGCCGACGTGCGCGGCGCAGCCTTTGGCCTGCTGGTGCTGGGCTCGCCCGATCCGCGCCGTTTCCACGAAGGCATGGGCACCGCCTACCTGTCGCAGATCGGCGAAGTCGCCGGCGCCGCGCTGCACCGGCTGCGCGACTGAGGCGCGGCGGCCCACGCCTGACGCCATGACTGCACGCCGGCCGCCCCGCAGCGTGGTTGCGGATATCGCTCCTGCCAGCGACGGCCCGCCGCCGGCACCCGAGCCGCTGGTCACACGCTACCTGGACTGGCTGCGCGGCAGCCGCAAGCTGGCCGAGCACACGCTGACCAGCTACAGCCGCGACCTGCGCGTGCTGCAGGGGCACGCGGCGCGTTATGCGCCCGGCGTGGCCCTGCTGGCACTGCAGACCCACCATATCCGCAACTTTGCCGCGCGGCTGCATGGCGCCGGGCTGGTCGGCACCAGCATCGCGCGCACCTTGTCGGCCTGGCGCGGTTTCTTCCAGTGGGCGGCGCGCCACGGCCATGGCGTCACGGTGAACCCGGTCGACGGCGTGCGCGCGCCGCGCTCTGGCCACGCACTGCCCAAGGCCTTGTCGGTCGAACATGCGGTGGCACTGGTCGCGCATCCTGCCGGCACGGATGCCCAGGCACTGCGCGACCAAGCGGTCCATGAGCTGTTCTATTCAAGCGGGCTGCGGCTGTCCGAGCTGGTGCAGCTGGACCTGCGCTATGCCGATGCCGACGGCTACCGCTCCAGCGGCTGGCTCGACCTGGCCGGAGCGGAAGTCACCGTGACCGGCAAGGGTTCGCGCCAGCGCTCGGTGCCGGTCGGCAGCAAGGCCATCGAGGCGCTGCGTGCCTGGCTGGCGGTGCGCGACACGCTGCTGCGCCCAGGCGCCTTGCCGGAAGATGCCCACGCCTTGTTCCTCGGCCCGCGCGGGCGGCGCCTGTCGATGCGCACGGTGCAGTTGCGGCTCAAGCAACAGGCGCTGCGCGCCGGCGTGCCGGCCGATGTGCATCCCCATATGCTGAGGCACTCATTTGCCACCCACGTGCTGCAGTCGTCGGGGGACCTGCGCGCGGTGCAGGAGATGCTGGGCCATGCCAGCATTTCGACCACGCAGGTCTATACCGCGCTCGATTTCCAGCATCTGGCGAAGGTCTACGACAAGGCCCATCCGCGGGCCGGCCGGGCGCGCGCCAGGCCGGCGGCGGACGCAGCCGCCGATCCTGCTGACTCCGGCGAAGCGTCGGAAGACTAGTTCACTCCCACTGCGCCAGCACCTCGCGGAAGCGCTCGATCTCGGGCAGCAGCCAGCCGCGGAACGCCTGCACCTTGGGCAGGTTCAATGAGCCCGGGGCGCATACGAAGTACAGCAGCCATGGACAGGGGATGCTGACATCGAACAGCCGCACCACGCGCCCGGCCAGCAGGTCGTTGTAGGCCAGCGAGGAGCGGATCAGCGCAATGCCCTGGCCTTCGGACGCGGCCTGCAGCAGCAGCGAGGAATCTTCCAGCAGCAGGCCCTTGCGCGGCTCGGGCCAGTCCAGCCCGGCGGCCTCGAACCACGGCTTCCACGGATCGCCCTCGCCGCGCAGCAGCGGCAGCCCCGCCATGTCCTGCGGCCGCTCGGGCAGGCGGCCGCCATTGAAGCCGGGGCTGCAGACCGGGAAGAAGACGTCGTCCAGCAGCCGTTCCACATACAGGCCGGGATAGTCGCCGCTGCCCATGCGCAGCGCGATATCGACTTCCTCGTGCGCAAAGTTGACCAGCGTGTTCGACGACAGCAGCTCGACATCCAGCTCCGGGTGGCGCTCGATAAAGCTGCCGATGCGCGGCGTCAGCCAGCGCGCGGCAAACGACGGCATGGTGCTGATGGTCAGGCGCTTGTCGCGGTTGCCGGCCTGCAGCGCGCGCGTGGCATCGGCGATCTGCAGCAGCGCGTCACGCACGCGCTCGGCATAGAGGCGCCCCGACGGCGTCAGCGCGACACGCTTGCCGTGGCGCTCGAACAGCGGCATGCCCAGTTCGTCTTCCAGCGCGCGGATCTGGTGGCTGACCGCGCCGTGCGTGACAAACAGCTCCGTGGCCGCGCGCGAAAAGCTCTCGTGCCGCGCCGCGGCCTCGAAGGCGCGCAGCGCGGTCAGCGCCGGCAGGCGCGGCAGCTCGCGGTGCCAGCCGCGCGGCAGGTCCTTTTCCCAGGCGCTCTTCCATGCCATGGTGGTCTCCAGGCGGTCGTGTGTATGTGAGTTTGTCTAACAAGAACAAAGAAAATATATCGTTTTGATAGTGGCCGGGCAATCACTAATATTCCATCACCGGCCCCCGCAGTAGTCATTTACTTCACGGCGATATTCAGAGGATTTAACTGGCCTGGTCCCCTTGCCGGGCCAGTTCCGGTACCCCGCCGCGAATTCGTACTGGGTTTGGCGTATCCCCGCCGAGGCCGGCTGAACGGAGAACCACCATGAAAACCGTGCTCACAACGACCGTGTTCACCCTGAATCCTGGCGAAGTCACCACGCTGTCGGTGCATGCTGCCCAGCGCCTGCATGTCGAAGAGGCCCGCGGCGCTGACGTATGGCTGACCCGCGAGAAAGATTCAGAGGACTACTGGCTGCGTTGTGGCGGCAGCCTGCTGCTGCGCTCGGGTGACGAGGTGGTGTTGAGCGTTGACCCGCGTGCGCTGCACCCGGTGCGCCTCGCCCTGATCGCGGAAGCCCGCCGCCCGGCGCTGGCGCTGGCTGATGTGCCGCACCTGGTATATCGCAGCCTGCGCCGTCTGGTTCGAGGCACGGAGTGGACGCCTAACCAGGACCAGGTCACTGCATCCTGAGGCGAAGGCCGGCGGGGCATCGTCCGCATCACACCGCAGCCGCGGGCATCTGCGCCTGGTCTGGTCGCGTGACGCATCGGACGATTCCCGCCGGTCCACGCCCTGAGCGGGCAGCACAAGTGACCGAGGCAGGGCCGGCGCAAGCCGGCCCTTTTCGTTACACTCTCGCCATGCATCCGATTCAAGTCATCGAACGCGGCCGCGAGGACTATCAGCCGTGTTTCGACGCGATGCGCGCCTTCACCGCCGCACGCACGCCCGAGACGCCCGACCAGGTCTGGCTGGTCGAGCATCCGCCGGTCTACACCCTGGGCCAGGCGGGCGACCCCGCGCACCTGCTCGCCCCGGACGACCAGATTCCCGTCGTGCAGATCGATCGTGGCGGGCAGATCACATATCACGGTCCCGGCCAGGTCGTGGCCTATTTGCTGCTCGATCTGCGCCGCCGCCGCCTGATGGTGCGCGAACTGGTGCACGGCATCGAGCAGGCGGTGCTGGACACGCTCGCGGCGTATAATCTCGCAGCCGAACGCAAGCCCGGCGCCCCCGGCATCTATTTGTCCGACGGGCCGCACCAGGGCGCCAAGATTGCCGCGCTCGGCCTCAAGATCCGCAACGGCTGCAGCTACCACGGCGTCAGCCTCAACGTGCAGATGGACCTGTCGCCGTTCCTGCGCATCAATCCCTGCGGCTATGCCGGGCTGGAAACAGTCGACATGGCCAGCGCAGGCGCCACCTTCGCGGCGGCGGATGCCAACGGCGCCCCCTTGCCCGTGACCGCGGCACAACAACCGGAAATCGCACTGCGCCTGGCGGCAGCATTGTGCGAGGTGCTGGCAGCGCACGAAGCCCGCGCGCTGGCTGCCGAAGGAACTGCCGCCCCGGCTGAAGCGAAGCAGCCGGGTGAGACGGCCCTGGCCTCCTAGTCAAAAGCGAAATGCACGCTGAGCGCGTGCGGAGAAATGTATGAGCGACGCCCTGATCGCCACTTCCAGCGAAGCCCCGCAGTCCCCCGCGGAGCAGTATGACCCGACCCGCAAGCAGAAGTCGGCCGACAAGACCGCACGCATCCCCATCAAGATCGTGCCGGCCGAAAAGCTCAAGAAGCCGGACTGGATCCGCGTCAAGGCCGCCACCGGCAGCTCACGCTTCTACGAGATCAAGGACATCTTGCGTGCCAACAACCTGGTGACGGTGTGCGAGGAAGCGAGCTGCCCCAACATCGGTGAATGCTTCGGCAAGGGCACCGCGACCTTCATGATCATGGGCGACAAGTGCACGCGCCGCTGCCCGTTCTGCGACGTCGGCCACGGCCGCCCCGATCCGCTGGATGTGAACGAGCCGGGCAACCTGGCCCGCACCATCGCCCAGCTCAAGCTGAACTACGTCGTGATCACCAGCGTCGACCGCGACGACCTGCGCGACGGCGGCGCCCAGCACTATGTCGACTGCATCTCGCAGACGCGCGAGTTGTCGCCCGCCACGCGCATCGAAGTGCTGGTGCCCGACTTCCGTGGCCGCCTGGACAAGGCGCTGGACATCCTGCAGGCTTGCCCGCCGGACGTGATGAATCACAACATGGAAACCGTGCCGCGGCTGTACAAGCAGGCGCGCCCGGGCGCGGACTATGAGCACTCGCTCAAGCTGCTGCAGGAATTCAAGCGCCGCAACCCCAACGTGCCGACCAAGTCCGGCCTGATGGTGGGCCTGGGCGAGACCGACGAGGAAATCCTCGAAGTCATGCGCGACATGCGCGCCCACGATATCGACATGCTGACCATCGGCCAGTACCTGGCGCCGTCGAACCACCACTTGCCGGTGCTGCGCTACGTGCATCCCGACACCTTCAAGATGTTCGAGGAAGAGGCTTACAAGATGGGCTTCACCCACGCTGCGGTGGGCGCGATGGTGCGCAGTTCGTACCATGCCGACCAGCAGGCGCATCAGGCTGGGTTTGCCTGAACGACAGCGCTGCACACTGATCGAGCAGAGACGGCCGGGATTTCCCGGCCGTTTTTCTTTGGTGCCCGGCCATGGTGCAGCCGGTCGCAGTGGCCCTTGCGCCCCTAGGGTCAATCCTGACTGTTTCTCCTCGTCTCATTTCGATATTATGAATTCATCGATAAATTATCGATGAAATACAAACACGTCACATTCCGGCTTGCCTGCCTAAACTGGTAGCAAGTGCGCTACCGGGAATCTCATGAACTGCACCGTCCACCGACTCGCCGAGCAGGCGCTGCTGTACAGCGTGGCTCCCCCCGCATCGCTGGAAGTCCAGCGCCGGATCTGGGCGATGGCTGCCCGGGCCGAGAACTGGCGCGGGGTGGTGGACGTGGTGCCGGGCATGAACAACCTGACCGTGATCTTCGACGGCAGCGCCGATGTGGACGCGCTGGAGCGCAACCTGAAGCTCGCCTGGGCCTCCGGCGAGGCACGCAATGCCACCGGCAAGCTGGTGGAGATCCCGGTGCGCTACGGCGGCGAGCATGGCCCGGACCTGGGCGATGTGGCGGCCCATACCGGGCTGACACCGCGGGAAGTGGTGCGCCGCCATGCCGCCGGCGAGTACGTCGTCTACTTCCTGGGCTTCCAGCCGGGATTTGCCTATATGGGCGGTCTGGCGCCGGAGCTGGCCACGCCGCGCCGGCGTGAGCCGCGGGTGGCGGTGCCGGCCGGGTCGGTCGGCATTGGCGGCGAGCAGACCGGGATCTATCCGGCGGTGCTGCCGGGCGGCTGGCAGCTGATCGGGCGCACCGATGCCGAGCTCTTCGTGGCGGACCGGGATCCGCCGTCCCTGTTTGCGCCCGGCGATACCGTGCGCTTTGTTGCCGAGGAAATCATCGCGTGATCGAAATCATTCGTCCCGGCGCGCTTGCCTCGGTGCAGGACCTGGGCCGTACCGGCTTTCGCCGTTTTGGCGTCGGCCGTTGCGGGGCCATGGACATGCTGGCGGTGGAGGTGGGCAACCGCCTGCTCGGCAATGCGCCGGGCTGTGCCGCCATTGAATTCACGCTGGGCCGCGCCGCGCTGCGCTTCCATGCCGATATGCGCGTGGCGCTGGCTGGTGCCGAATGCGGCGCCAACCTGGACGGCGTGCCGGTGTGGTCGTGGCATGCCTTTGACGTGCACAAGGGCGAGACGCTGACGCTGCCGTCGACGCGCGGCGGCACGCGCGTGTACCTGTGCGTGGCGGGCGGCATCGAGGTCGAGCCGGTGATGGGCTCGCGCAGCACCGACCTGAAGTCAGGCTTTGGCGGTCTGGGCGGGCGCGCGCTGCAGGAAGGCGACCGCCTGACGGCGGGGCGCCCGGGGCTGGCGGCCGAGACCGACTGGATCGGCGTGCAGGCGCCGGCGTGGGCGCTGCCTGCCAGCATCGCGGGCAAGGCCACGCCGGTCCGGATGCTGCCGGGGCCTGAATATGAAGACTTCGACGCGGCCTCGCGGGCCGCGCTGTGGCAGGCCGACTGGACCGTCACGCCCAACAGCAACCGCATGGGGCTGCGCCTGAACGGGCCCGCGCTGGCGCGGCGCGCCGAGCGCAGCGCCGACTTGCTGTCGCATGGCGTGGTGCCGGGCGTGATGCAGGTGCCGCCGGGCGGCCAGCCGATCGCGCTGATGGCCGATGCGCAGACCACTGGCGGCTACCCCAAGATCGGCGTGGTGATCGGTGCGGACCTGTGGCGGCTGGCGCAGGTGCCGCTGGGTGCGCCGGTGCGTTTCGTGCAGGTGACGCTGGCGCAGGCAGAGGCGGCGCAGGCCGAGCTGGAGCGCTACCTGCGCCAGATCGACCAGGCGCTGCGGTGGCAGGGCGATGGCATGCCCATCGCCGCGCGGCGGCGCGCAAGCACGCGCGTGGCGGCATAGGCGCGCACGCGCAACATCAATCGGGCGACGCAGTGCGCCGCACAGGAGAATGGCAATGCAGATCGATTTGAACGCTGACCTTGGCGAAGGCTGTGCCAACGACGAGGCGCTGCTGGCGCTGATCAGTTCGGCCAATATCGCATGCGGCTGGCACGCGGGCGACGCGGCCACCATGGTGCAGACGGTGAAGTGGGCGCTGGAGCGCGGCGTGGCGATCGGGGCGCACCCGAGCTACCCGGACCGCGAGAACTTCGGCCGCACCGAGATGCAGCGCGACCCGGAACACGTCTACGCCGACGTGCTGTACCAGATCGGAGCGCTCGACGCGATCGTGCGCGCGCAGGGCGGCGAGCTGCATCACGTCAAGCCGCATGGCGCGCTGTACAACCAGGCCGTGCGCGATCCGGCGCTGGCCCGCGCCATCGTGCGCGCGGTGCGCGACTTCGATGCCGACCTGGTGTTCTTCGGCCTGGCCGGCAGCCAGATGATCGATATCGCCAGGGAAGCCGGCCTGCGCGTCAAGCAGGAGGTCTTTGCCGACCGCGGCTACAACCCCGACGGCACGCTGGTCAAGCGCGGCTCGCCGGGCGCGCTGCATGAGGACGAGGAAGTCGCCCTGAACCAGACCCTGACCATGGTGCGCGAGAAACGCGTGCGCGCCATCGACGGCACCTGGGTACCGATTCAAGCCGAAACCGTGTGTCTGCACGGCGACGGCGCCCACGCGCTGGCCTTTGCGCGGCGCATCCGGGAACGGCTGGGCGCGGAAGGCATCGCGGTCCGCGCCGGCGACTGAGCACTCCGTCTCAACCGCCAGCATCCACTGCGGCCGGCGCTGTCGTGCGCTGACACGGCTGCCGTCCGCTCGCCTCCGTCACACTCGTTTGGTGTCTCTTATGGAACAGGCAGTCAATCTCTGGCCCCTTGTCGGGGTCGGCGTCATCATTGTCGGCTTCGTGCTGCGCTTCAATCCCATGCTGGTGGTGGTGCTCGCCGCGCTGGCCACGGGGCTGGCCGCGCCGATGCCGCTGATGCAGATCTTCTCGGCGATCGGCACCGCCTTCGTCAAGGCGCGCAACCTGCCGCTGATCATCCTGCTGCCGCTGGCCGTGATCGGCCTGCTGGAGCGGCACGGGCTGCGCGAACATGCGCAGGCATGGATCGCGCGCATTGCCTCGGCCACGGTTGGCCGCCTGCTGATCGTCTACCTGGGCGTGCGCGAGCTGACCGCCGCGATCGGCCTGACCAGCCTGGGCGGGCACCCGCAGATGGTGCGCCCGCTGCTGGCGCCGATGGCCGAGGGCGCGGCCGAGAACCGCTTCGGCCACCTGCCCGAGCCGGTGCGCCAGCGCGTGCTGGCGTTCTGCGCCGCCACCGACAATGTCGGCCTGTTCTTTGGCGAGGACATCTTCGTGGCCTTCGGCGCGATCGCGCTGATGCACACCTTCCTGCTGTCGTCGAACATCGACGTTGAGCCGCTGCATATTGCTGTGTGGGGCATCCCCACCGCGATCTGCGCCTTCCTGATCCACGCCGTGCGCCTGAAGCGCCTGGACCGCTGGCTCGAGCGCGAACTGGGCGGCAAGGCCGCCGCGGCCGCCGTACCTGCCAAGAGCGCAGAGTAAGGAGCCCGCCATGATCATTTCCATCGAATATCTCTACTGGCTCGCGGGCCTGGTGCTGGCGATCACCGCGCTGATGACCTTCGCCGACCGCGAGCATCCGCGCCGCCTCAGCACCGGCCTGTTCTGGCTGCTGTACGCGATCGTATTCCTGATCGGCGACCGGCTGCCGCCGGCCGCGGTCGGCATCGGCGCGGTGGTGATGGCGCTGATTGCGGGCTTCGGCGGCGTCGGCCACGGCAAGCACCACAGCCTGCCCGAGGAAGAACGCCGCGCCAGCGCGCGCCGCCTGGGCAACAGGCTGTTCATCCCGGCGCTGCTGATCCCGCTGGTGACCGTGATCGGCACCATGCTGTTCAAGGACGTCAAGATCGCCGGCGTGCCGCTGCTCGATCCCAAGAACGTGACCTTTGTCTCGCTGGGGATCGGCTGCCTGATCTCGCTGGCGGTGGTGTGCTGGCTCACGCGCGACACCGTGGCGCAGGGCCTGCGCGAGTCGCGCCGGCTGACCGAGTCGCTGGGCTGGGCGCTGGTGCTGCCGCAGATGCTGGCGATGCTGGGCCTGGTGTTCGCCGACGCGGGCGTGGGCAAGGCGGTGGCGCACCTGTCCACCGCCTATATCAACATGGACTACAAGCTGGTGGCGGTGGCGGTCTATTGCGTGGGCATGGCGCTGTTCACCGTGATCATGGGCAACGGCTTCGCGGCCTTCCCGGTGATGACCGGCGGCGTGGGCGTGCCGATCCTGGTCGGCATGTTCGGCGGCAATCCGGCGGTGATGGCGGCGATCGGCATGTTCTCGGGCTATTGCGGCACGCTGATGACGCCGATGGCGGCCAACTTCAATATCGTGCCGGCGGCACTGCTGGAACTCGACGACAAGAACGCCGTCATCCGCGCGCAGGTGCCGACCGCGCTGGCGATCCTGGTGGCCAATATCGCGCTGCTGTACTTCCTGATGTAACCGCGGAGCCTCGCCATGCGTACCGTGCTGCTGACCGGCTTCGAGCCGTTCGAGAATGAACCGATCAATCCCTCATGGGAGGCAGTGCGCGCGCTCGACGGCGAGCGCGTGGGCGACGCGGTGATCGTGGCGCGGCAGCTGCCGTGCGTGTTCGGTGCGGCGATCGATACCATCGGCGAGCTGGTCGACGTGCTGCGGCCCGCGCTGGTGATTGCCGTGGGCCAGGCCGGCGGGCGCGCCGAGATGTCGGTGGAGCGCGTGGCGATCAATGTCGACGATGCGCGCATTGCCGACAACGCCGGCGCCCAGCCGATCGATACCGCCATCGTCGCGGGCGGCCCGGCCGCCTACTTTGCCACGCTGCCGATCAAGGCGATGGTGCGCGACATGCGCGCGGCGGGCGTGCCGGCCTCGGTGTCGCAGACCGCCGGCACCTTCGTCTGCAACCATGTCTTCTACGGGTTGATGCACCGGCTGTCGCAGCAGCCGGATGGCGACGTGCGCGGCGGCTTTATCCATATCCCCTACCTGCCCGAGCAGGCGGCGCGCCATCCGGGCCAGCCCAGCCTGGCGCAGGAAACGCTGGTGAAGGGATTGCGCGCGGCGGTGGCGACGGCGTTGTCGACCCGCGCCGATGTGCGCGAGCAAGGCGGGCAGTTGCACTAGGCCCCGTCAGCGCTATTCCTGCGTACCGGCCGCGGCCGCCTCACGGCGCGCCGCGGCTTTTTTCCTGGCATGGCGGCGCAGGCTGACCTGTTCGAAGCGCCAGATCACATAGCAGAATGCCAGGAACGGCCACAGCCAGCCCAGCCATTGCGCCAGGCTGTTGAAGTGGATGAAGCGGCCCATGCGCCAGCCTTGCTCCGAGATCCACGCATAGGGGTTGGATGGCAGCACATTGGTCAGCACCACCAGCACGATCAGTGCCACCATCGCCAGCACCGCGCGCAGCCAGCGCGGCAGGTACAGCAGCAGCGCCAGCACCAGCGAACTGGTCAGCAAGGCAAAGCGCCCGCCCTCGGACAGCCAGACAAAAGCGCTCTCGGACGGAAACTGCAGTTCGGCCGCGGTAGCCTTGAGCAGCAGCGCGGCCGCCAGCAGGCCGGCCAGGATGCGCAGCATCGGCGCGCTGCGGCGCATCGCGATCGAGGCGAACAGGCCGGTGCCGACCCAGCTGCTGGCGGTCACCAGCGATTCCAGCAACTGCTGGCTCTGCATGTCCTCGGGCCGCAGGCCGAAATGGTCCTGCCAGGCCTCAAGCTGCGGGAACACCATCTGCAGCGCCTGCATCGGCCAGGACTCTGGGTCGGTCAGCCATTCGCGCACGATGCCGCCCATGCCGAACAGGTGCTCTTGCGGAAACACCTGCGCAAACGGCCACAGCAGCAGCAGGATGATGGCAAAGCTGGCGTGCGGCTCGAACCACGCATGGCGCAGGCGCGTCAGGCGCCCGTCGTCGATCAGGGCCCGGGTGAACGGCGCCACCACCGCGCCGCCCAGCAGCGCGCCCAGCGCATTGGTGATCAGGTCGATATTGGAAGAGATGCGGCTTGGCAGCCAAGTCTGGAAGGCCTCCATGCAGGCCGCCAGCAGCGTCCCGGCCACAAGCGCCACCAGCGTGGCGCGCCCGCCCGACATGCGCGGATGCAGCGACAGCACCACCAGCGCACCGAACGGGAAGTACCCCAGCACATTGGTCAGCAGGTCGAAGTCGGTGATGTAGCGGGGCTTGGGCGCGCTCAGGAAGGCAAACGGCGAAACGCCGTTGTCGACCCAGCCCGAGAACGGGTACAGGCTGGCGTACACGACCAGCAGCGTGAAGCAAATCAGCCCCACTCGGGCCAGCGGCGAGTGCTGCGGGCCGGTGGCTTCCGGCGTTGGCTGAGCCGCCGGGGGCGGCGCGGAGGGCGGCGGGGGAGCCGGCTCCATGGCATTTCTCCTTGCGTGTCTACTTTAGCTGCAGCGTGCCGATCCAGTCGAGCAGCGCCGCGATCACCGCGTCGCTGGCCTCGGCCAGGGCCTTCACGCCGCCGGCGCCATCGGCGCTGGCAGCGGGCCGGCGTGCCTCGAAGGTCTGCTGGCCGAGCATGCCATGCTGGAACACCGTGGCGCGCAGCCGCACCACGCCTGCGCTGGTGGTGGCGCTGTCGAACACCTGGTCGAACTCGATCAGGTCCACCTTCAGCGCCGGCACGCTGCTGTCGCCGAACCAGCTCAGCGTGCCGCGCGCGGCCACGGCCTCGCGCAGCCGCTCGTCGAACAGGCGCGTGGGCGACATCACCCAGCGCTGCGTGGCGTAGGCCTGCAGGCGCTGCGCCTGCGCATACTGCAGCCGGTAGAAGAGGGCGTTGCCATCCAGCCAGTTGGGCCCATCGGTCTGCGCCACGCGCAGTTTGGGCAGCCGCGCCGGCGCAGGGTTCCCGTTGCCGGGGGTGGTGGCGGCCGGCGGGCCGAGGTCGTAGGTGACGGTGGGGTCGTTGCCGCGCGTCAGCGCGCAGCCTGACAGCGCCAGCCCCGCGGCGGCCAGCAGCAGGGCGGCCTGGAGGCGGGAGATCGCGGATCGGAGCAAGCGTGGCATCTCGGTCGCAGGGTTCACGGCGGTATCTCGCGGTTGGCGGTATCGGGTGAGGGGCGGCATGCGGGCCGCGCTACGGCGCGCTGAAGCCCGGCTCGCCCGGACCCGGCGCGGGCGCGGGCGCGCCGAACAGCACGCTGCTCGGGCTTTCGTTGAACTGGCCGGCGGCGCGCTCGAAGGTGCGCGCGGTCTGGCGCGCGTCGCGGGCCAGGCCATTGAGCTGCGGCAGGGTCTCTTCGCTGAAGGTGCCCGCCGCGGACTGCACCGACGAGGCCGCGCCCTGCAGGTCGCGCCCGACGCTGTCGACGGTGCGCATCACTGTGCCGTTGGGGTTGGCCAGCTCCTGCGTCAGGCGCCGGGTCGATTCCAGCGTGGCGTTCAGGTTCTCGGTCACCTTCGGCAGCCGGTTGGCGGCCGGGCCCAGCGAATCGGACAACCGCGAGTAGTCCTCGGCGGTCTTGCGCACCGAGCGGATCGCGGCCATCAGCTCGGCGCGGTTGGCGCCCTGGAACATGTCGTTGAGCGAGGCCATCATCGTCTCGACCTGTGTCAGCAGCGAATCGCCGCGTTTTTCCAGCTCTTCGAAGAAGCCGGGGCGCATGGCGATGCGGGCCACCGCCTTGGGCGAGGTCGGCAGCGGCGGCGAGGCCGTGGTGCCGTCGTGCGTAGCGCTGTCGTCCAGCTGCACGTAGGCGATTCCGGTCACGCCCTGGAAGCCCAGCGTGCCATAGGTGGTGCGCGTGATCGGCGTGTCCTTGTTGACGTTGACGCGCACAATGATCTGGCCCGGCACCTGCGGGTCGAACTTGATCGACTCGACCTTGCCCACCGCAAGCCCGCGGTATTTCACATCGCCCTGCGGCTGCAGGCCGTTGACGGTGGAGCGTGTGATCAGGTCATACGGCACGCGCACCGCGTGGTCGGTGCTGAACCAGAAGATCGCGAACAGCACCAGCACGGCCAGCCCGATGGTGAACACGCCGGCAAGGAATGCGTGTGACTTGTTTTCCATCATGCTTCTCCAGGGGGCGGCGCATCCGGCTGCGCGTGCGGCGGCAGCGCCTGCATGGCGCGCTGGGCGCGCTCGCCCAGGAAATACTCGCGGATGAAGGGGTGGTCCACCTTCACCACTTCAGGGATCGGCGCCGCGGCGATCACCTTGTGGTCGGCCAGCACCGCGACGCGGTCGGACAACGCCACCAGCGTGTCCAGGTCGTGCGTGATCATCACCACCGTCAGGCCCAGTTCGCGGCGCAGTTCGCGGATCAGCGCCACGTAGTCGTCCGAGGCCATCGGGTCCAGCCCGGCGGTGGGCTCGTCCAGGAACAGCAGCTCGGGCTCCAGCGCCAGCGCGCGCGCCAGCGCCACGCGCTTGATCATGCCGCCGGACAGGTCCGACGGCATCTTGTCGGCATCGCGCGCCGACAGGCCCACCAGCTGCAGCTTGAGCAGCGCGGCCTGGCAGATCAGGTTGTCGGGCAGCGCGCGCAGCTCACGCAGCGGCAGCGCGATATTGTCGATTACCGACAGCGCCGAGAACAGTGCGCCGCGCTGGAACTGCAGCCCCCAGCGGTTGCGCAGCGCCTGCAGCTGCGCCGGGCGCAGCCGGGTCGGGTCCTCGCCGAACACCTTGATGCTGCCCGAGGTGGGCCGCTCCAGCCCCACGATCTGGCGCAGCAGCACGGTCTTGCCGCTGCCGGACCCGCCCACGATCGACAGCACCTCGTCGCGGTAGACGTCCAGGTTCACGTGGTCATGCACCATGGCCTTGCCGAAGCGCTTGACCAGGTTGCGCACCTCGATGACCGGGGTGCGGTCCTTTTGGACCTTCCCGTCCTGGGTGGCGGTAGCTGGCGCGGCGCTCACAGGCCCACGTCCTTGAACAGGACGGCGAAGACCGCGTCGGCCAGGATCACGATGGTGATCGCGGTCACCACCGAGGCGGTGGTGCCTTCGCCCAGGCTTTGCGTATTTGGCTTGATGCGCAGCCCGAAGTGGCATGCGGTCAGCGCGATCAGGATGCCGAACACCACGCCCTTGCCCAGCCCCAGCCACAGGTTGGCTACCGGCACCGCATCGGGCAGCTCGCGCAGGAAGAAGGTGGCACTGATGCCCAACTGCATGCGCGCGGCCAGCATGCCACCGGCCAGCGCCATCACGTCGGTCCACGCCACCAGCAGCGGCATGGCGATGGCCAGCGCGATCACGCGCGGCATGATCAGCCGGAAGCCGTGCGAGATGCCCATCACGCGCATCGCGTCGAGCTCCTCGGTCACGCGCATCACGCCGATCTGCGCGGTGATGGCCGAACCCGAGCGCCCCGCGATCAGGATCGCCGCCAGCACCGGGCCCAGCTCGCGGATCACCGCCATGCCCAGGATGTTGACGATAAAGGTGCTGGCGCCGAAGGTGCGCAGCTGGTTGGCCGACAGGTAGGACAGCACGATGCCGATCAGGAAGCCGACCAGCGCGGTGATGCCCAGCGCCTTGTAGCCCACGTTGTAGATATTGGCCGAGATCTCGCGCCATGGGCCGCGCTGCGGCACACCCGCAAAGCGCAGCAGATCGAAGGCCAGCTGGCCCAGCATGGTGATGCCGCTGCGCAGCTGCGCGCCGAACGACAGCACGTTGGCGCCGAACAGCGTAACCGGGTTGAAGCGGTCCACCATGTGCTTCTTCCACCCCTCGTTCTGCACCGCGGCGATGCGCTCGAACACGCGGCGCTGGCCCTCGCTGGCATCGAGCCGCTGCGGCAGCGCGCCGTTCCAGGCCTGCCACAGCAGATGCCCGCCGATATGGTCCAGCCGCTCGACGCCGGCCAGCGACCACTGCGCGCTGTCTGGCGCCTGCGCCAGCTCATGCAGCTGCGCGCGCAGCTGCCGCGCCTGGTGGCAGCCGGCCAGGGCGAGCGCGGTCCAGTCGCCACGCAGCGCTACGCTGACGGTTCCGTCCCCGCGCGTGATATCGAAGTCTGGCGTCGTCTGGCGTTCCAAGGGCATGCGATGTGATGGCCGAGTCTCGATTCTAAGCCACCCGCCCCGCTGGCGCGACCGCGCCGTGCCGAGGCGGCGGCGCGGCTACAATGCGGCATCTGCCGCAGGCACCCGGGCCGCACCCCGTCCCCGCCTGTGTTTTCTACGATCGCCATCGATCCCAACCCTTTGCCGCGCATGTCCGCCGTTCCTCCGACTCCATCCGACCCTTCCGCCCCATCCGGCGCCAACTGGCGCATTGATGCCGGCGCGCTGCGCGGCATGCTGTCGCCCGCGCTGAGCGACTGGACGCTGGAGCTGGTGGAGGAAACCGGCTCCACCAATGCCGACCTGACCGCGGCCTGCCGCCAGGCGCCGTGGACCGACGCCGCCAGGCTGCGCCTGGCTTACCGCCAGACCGCCGGGCGCGGGCGCCAGGGCCGGCCATGGCAGGGGCAGGCAGGCATGACCTTCTCGGTGGCACTGCCGCTGGCGCTGGCGCCGGCGCAACTGAGCGGCCTGAGCCTGGCCGTGGGCCTGGCGCTGGCCGAGGCCCTGGGCGATGTCGATGCGCGACTCGGCGCACGGATCGGGCTGAAATGGCCCAACGACCTCCAGATCGATGGCCGCAAGCTGGCCGGCATCCTGATCGAGTCGGTGCCCGCCGGGCCGCAGCGCGTCTGGGCCGTGATCGGCATCGGCCTGAACCTGGTGCGCGACGCGCAGATGGAAGCGGCGCTGGGCCGCGAGCTGGCTGGCGTGGCCGAGGCCATGCCCGGCTTCGACGCGCAGCGCGATGCCCCGCGCCTGCTGGCCGCGCTGCTGGAACGGCTGGCGGCCATGCGCATCGCGTTCCTGGCGCACGGTTTCGGGCCGATGGCACGGCGCTGGTCCGCGGCCGATGCCTACCGCGACCAGCCGGTGCGGCTGCTGCACGAGGGCAAGGTGATCGCCGAAGGCATGGCGCGCGGCGTCGACGAGGCTGGCCACCTGCTGCTGGAAACGCCGGCGGGGCTTGAGCGCATCGCCAGCGGCGAGCTGTCGCTGCGGCCCGCGCCGGGGCAGGGAGACACCGCATGAGCGCGCCGCTCCTGCTGATCGATATCGGCAATACCCGCCTCAAGTGGGCCTGGTGCGAAGCCGGTGCGGCGCTGCCCGCCACCGGCGCGCTGCCCACGCCGTGGCAGCACGGCGGCGCGGTTACCCATGCCGACGCCGGCGCGCTGCAGGCGCTGGCCGCTGACCTGCGCGCGCTGCGCGGCAGCGGGCCGATGCCGTCGGTGTGGATCAGCAACGTCGCCGGGCCGGTGATCGCGGCCGCCGTGGATGCGGCGCTGGCCGACGCCTTCGGAGGCTGTGCGCCGGTGCAATGGGTGCGCAGCGCCGCCGCGCACGGCAACCTGGCCAACGGCTACCGCGAGCCCACGCAACTGGGCGTGGACCGCTGGGTCGGCGCCATCGGCGCGCACCGCTGGCTGCCGCACGACACACTGCTGGTGGTGACCGCGGGCACGGCCACCACGCTGGATATCGTCACGGCCGCGGCGGATGGCAGCGCGCGCTTCGAGGGCGGCCTGATCCTGCCCGGGCTGGCGCTGATGCTGGGCACGCTGGCGCGCAACACCGCGCAGTTGCCGGCGCTAGACGTGGACGATGCCGGCACCGTGGCCGGCGCGCACCTGCGCTGGGCCGACAATACGCACGACGCCATTGCCGCGGGCTGCCTGGCCGCGCAGGCCGGCGCCATCGAACGCACCTGGCGTGCGCTGGGCGAGCGCGGGCCGGGCCCCGTGCGCTGCCTGCTGTCCGGCGGTGCCCGCGGCGCGCTGGCAGGCGCGCTCGCCGTGCCGTTCGAGATGCACGATAATCTGGTGCTGCTCGGCCTGCACGCGATGGCGATGGCATCGGCCGGCGACTAGCGCGCAGCGCAACTTCTCACAGCCTCAATCCGCCCCGACCCATGACCGCCCCAGGCCAGCCCGCCCGGCCACGCTCGCCGCGCATCGTCCCGCTGTTGCTGCTGCTCGCCAATGCCGTGCTGCTGGGGGCGGTGCTCGGGGTGTTCGGCGCGAACCCGCTGGCCGGCTGGTTTGAAACCCCGCGTGAACCGCAACGGCTGCAGCAGCAAGTTCGTGGGGAGCGGATGCGGGTGCAGGCGCCGGCGTCGGCACCGGCGGCGGGTGCCGCACCGCGCAGCGCGCTGCCGTCCGCCACGCTGGCGGCAGCTTGCGTCGAGATCGGTGGCTTCAGCGCCCAGGCGGCGCGCCGCGCCACTGAAGACCTGGCCGCCGCCGCGCTGCGCGTGGAAGCGTTCGCGCGGCAGGAACAGGTGCGCTGGTGGGTCCATCTGCCCGCGCAGCCCACGCGCGAGCATGCCGAGCGCAAGCTGGCCGAACTGCGCCGGCGCAATGTGACCGAGTACTCGCTGGTGACCGCTGGCACGCCCGAGGCCCCCACCTATACGGTGTCGCTGGGCCTCTTCCGCGAGCGCGAGCGTGCCGAGCAATATCTCGATACCCTGCGCGGCTATGGCGTGCGTACCGCCATGCTGACCGAGGCCGCGCGGCCGCTCACGCGGCAGTGGCTGCGCGTGCGCGATGCCGACCACGCGGCGCGTGCCCGGCTCGAGGCCATGCGCCAGCGCTACGGCGCCGAGGACGTGCTGGCCTGCTCCTGAGCGCCCTGGGCTGCCTTAGCTGCCCTGGCGCACCCTGGTCAGCAGCTTGGTGGTCGAGCGGTCGTGCAGGAAGGGGATGGCGTAGGCCTGCCCGCCCCAGCTGCGCACCAGCCGGGTTTCTTCCAGCGTGTCGATGTCGTAGTCGCCGCCCTTGACGTAGATGTCGGGGCGCACCAGGCGGATCAGTTCCACCGGGGTCTGTTCGCGGAACATCGCCACCAGGTCGACCGACTCCAGCGCGGCCAGCAGCGCCATGCGGTCCGATTCATGGTTCAGCGGACGGTCGTCGCCCTTGCCCAGCATCTTTACGGAAGCATCGCTGTTGACGCCAACCACCAGGCTTGCGCCCAGTGCGCGCGCCTGTGCCAGGTAGGTGGCATGGCCGCGGTGCAGGATGTCGAAGACGCCATTGGTGAACACCAGCGGGCGCGGCAAGGCGGCGATGCGCGCGGCCAGCGCGGCGGGGGTGTCAGGCAGGGTCAGCTTGGATTCGAAAGCGGGTACGGACATGGGGTCGGCATCGGAAAGTGGAGGCTGGCCCCTGGTCGGAGCCGGCGTGCTTGCCCGAGATGGTACCCCTTCTTGGGATCCCCGCCGGCGGCGGGGTCCTGGTTACCCCGTCACGCACAGCCTCATGGCCGCGTCGTTGGCGACATCCCTGGCTGCCGGATCGGAGACCGGCCGGGCCTGCTGCACCGACGCGGTGGCAATGCCGCGCAAGGCGCCCTGCAGCGCCTGCCGCACGGCGTCGATATGCGCGGCCTGCGCGTTGCCGCCCCAAGTGCCGCGATGCCACCCGGGTAAATGGCGCTGCGGAGAATTGCCAGCTGCGGCTGGCGCTAATTCCGATGTTATCGGAATTGCGAGGCATTACGCCACGAATTAAATGAATTCGTAATGCTGGATTTACATCGAATTGATGGCCAGGGTAATTGAGGCGTGATTTAAATATTCTATTTCCGGATATAAATCTATTCGACAAACGGACGCCAGGCATGGGTTTGCCGCCGCCGCGCGAGGGCGCGGCAGTGCGCGGGACGGGAATGGAATGATGTAGTAACCGGTTACTACCTGCGTGGCAACTCGCTCGTTTATCATGCCAGGCGCTTGAATTTCCGGGACAAGGAAATCAGCATCGCAGAATACCCGCCACAGCCGGACCAGGTCCGGTGCGCCGCCGCGGGTCGCATTTGTCGGGAATGCGTCAAGGCAAAAGAAGGGAAAAGAAAAGCCCCGCTTCGGCGGGGCTTTTTTTCGTGCTGCCGGACTGGCCGCTCAGGCTTGCGCCGGCTGGGCCCCGCCCGAGCCTTGCAGGCTGGCGTTCAGTTCCTTGCGGTAGCGGTTCAGGTCCTGCACGGTTTCGAAGGTGCGTTCGAACAGCAGCGACATGTTGTGCAGAATCCGTTCGATGACCTTCTTCTCCCAGCCTTCGTCAAAGCGGATCTGCTCGTCCAGCCAGTGCTCGAGCCAGTCCGGATCCGGCAGGCGCGACTGCACCGTGTCGTTGGGGAACAGCGCCTTGTTGACGTGCAGGTTGGTCGGGTGCAGCGGCTTCTCGGTGCGGCGGGCCGAGGCCATCAGCACGCCGATCTTGGCAAAGGCGGCGCGCGCGCTGTCGCCGAACTGCGCCAGGTATTTCTTCATGTAGCGCAGGTAGGCGCCGCCATGGCGGGCTTCATCCTGCGACAGGGTGCGGTAGATATGCTTGATCACCGGTTCCGTGTGCCATTCGGCGGCGCGGCGGTACCAGTGGTTCAGGCGGATCTCGCCGCAGAAATGCAGCATCAGGGTTTCCAGCGGCGGGGCCGGGTCGAACTCGAAGCGCACCGCGTGCAGTTCTTCCTCGGTCGGCACCAGGTCCGGGCGGAAGCGGCGCAGGTACTCCATCAGCACCAGCGAGTGCTTCTGTTCCTCAAAGAACCAGATGCTCATGAACGCCGAAAAATCAGAATCGTGGCGGTTGTCGCGCAGGAACATCTCGGTCGCGGGCAGGGCGGACCATTCCGTGATCGCATTCATCCGGATGGTCTTGGCCTGGTCGTCCGTCAGCATGCTGGCGTCAAAGGAGTCCCAGGGGATGTCCTTGTCCATGTGCCAGCGGACGGCTTCCAACGATTTGAACAGTTCGGGGTAGAGCATGGTAAGCCTTTGAAATTACGGGCAGATTCTACCAGATGCGAATTATTCTCTTCTCCTTTTTTAGTCCGGATCGGGGCAAATGCAACGCTTTTTGACGCGGTTTGGCGCAGCCGGCTGCATATTGCGGGCGATCAGCGGAGCGCCGAGGCGTCAATGTGCCAGCCGCGGCGCCTGGCAGGACGCCATGTGCGGGCGGGTGCTCAGGGCGAAAGCGCGCGTTCGTCCACCGGCAGCGCGGCCGGTGGCGTGCCCGGGACGACGCCGAACAGGAACGCCGCCAGCTCGTCCGCCTGGGCCTCGGCATCGCGCTCGCCCAGTGCCATCAGGGCCTGGGTGAAGGCGGGTTCGAACAGCAGGTAGCTGGCGAAGGCGGCGCCGCGCGCCTCGGTGCCGCCCAGTGGCGCCAGCAGGGCGCGCACCGTGCGCGGCAGCTGCTTCTGGTGCTCGGCGGCAATGGCTTCGATCGGCTCGCTGGGGGAGATCGTCATCACCTGCACCGGGCGCCAGCCCTCGCGGTCGCCGGCCAGCTCCGGCATGCGCGCCAGCAGGCGGTTGATATGCAGCAGCCGTTCCAGGTCGGCGTTGAGCCCGTCCAGGAAGATGCTGGCGAGCGCCTGTCCGCCCACCTGCGCCAGCGACGGGTAGCCGCCGGCCGGCATGGTGTCGTACCAGCCCGAGCGCTGGCGCGAGGCCGCGCCGATCGCCAGCACGCGCGACGCGCCCAGGTGGATCGCCGGCGACAGCGGCGACATCTGCCGCATGGTGCCGTCGCCGAACCACTCATGGTGGCCGTCCAGCTCCAGCGGCATGGCCGGGAACAGGAACGGGATCGACGCGGATGCCAGCAGGTGGTCAACCGTGATCGGCGCCGGGATCGCAATGCGCTGGCTGCGGTGCCACGGATGGATGCGGTGGTGCGACTGGTAGAAGGTCACGTGGCGCCCGGTGCTGTAGGACAGCGCGGTGACCGCGAAGGCCTGCAGCGCACCGCTGTCCAGGCTGGCCTGCACGCGCTCGGGCTCGAACAGCTCGCCCAGCATGCTGCCCAGCGGGGTGTTGTCGAACAGGGCACGGGGCGCGCGCCGCTGCGTGGCCCAGCCCAGCGCCAGCGTGGACAGCCAGCGCGCACCCGACACGCCCACGCGCAGCACGTCGGTGCGGTAGACGTCGTCGGCGTGGATGCTGTGCCACAGCGCCGCCAGGCTCTGCGTGGCGGCCTGGAAGTCCCCCGCCTGGATTGCCAGCCCGGCGCCGTTGATCGCCCCTGCCGAGGTTCCGGCGATGATGCCGAAGGGCATCGCGCCATGGCCCTTGCCGTGCCGCGCGGCAATGCGCGCCAGCCCGCTCAGCACGCCCGCCTGGTAGGCGGCGCGCGCGCCGCCGCCCATCATGATCAGCGCGGTGGCGGCGGGATTGGGTCCGGATTGCGACGCGGGGTGGGGGGCCGGGAAGGACTCGCGGTGCATTGCGTTGGTGTGGACGATTTGTCGGAGTATCTGGCGGTCAGGCTGCGCTGCTGCCGTTGGCGCCGTTGTTGCCCCCGTTCTTGCCATTGTCCTCGCCGTTGCCGGCGTCCCTGGCCGGTTTTGCCTTGGCCGCCTTTTTGGCCGGCGCCTTCTTTGCCGGCGCTTTCCTGGCGGCGGGCTTGCCCGTGCCGGCGGAGGCGGCCGTGCCAGGCGCGTCCGTCTTCGGTTTTGCAGCCGCCGCTTGCGCTGCGGCGTCGGGGCTGGCTGCGGTGCCGAAGCCGCCCACGCCGCCCATGCCGAACGGGGCGATGCTGGCCGCGGCGGCGCTGCTGGCGATCTGGTTGAACTGCTGTTGCAGCAGGTCCCACCACAGCGCGGCGTTGGGCGGCAAGGCGGAATCGGTGTCGCTTGCCGCAGCTTGCGGGCGCTCGGCGGCAGGCGGCTCTTGTTGCGTGCCGCTGTCGGCATCCGCGCCGGCGTCGCGCTCCGGCGCCGCGGCGCTGGGCGTGTTGGCCGCGCGCGCGACGTTTTCCATGGCGGACTGCATGGCCTCGGGCGACAGCGCGTTGCCGAAGGTCTGCAGCGCCACCAGCGTGGCGCGCTGCACTTCCAGGCCCTGGATGGTGGTGCGCAGCAGGTTGGTGTTCAGTTGCAGCCAGCTCTCCACGGCCTTCAGGTCGGCAATGCGCTTGTCGAGGTCGTCGAGGTCCATCGGCGGCGTCATTGCCTGCAGGCCGGGCATCATGCCGGCGGGCATGCCGCTGCCGCTGCCCCACAGCCGGCGCATGAAGTCGAAGCCGTTGGTGAAATCGGGAATCTGTCCGAACATGGTCGAGCGCTCCGTGTGCGGCGCAGCCCCGGGATTGGCCAGGAGGGCCCGTCGGGCCGGCGGCTGCGTCGTCGTTACCTGAACTGTGGCGGCCGCTTCTGGCGCAGGCTCGCCACGCCTTCGTGCACGTCGGGGCCGGCAAAGCCCATGAATTCAAGCGCCAGCGAGGTGTCGAAGGCGGGGCCGGCCATGCGCAGCCAGTTGTTGAGGGCGTACTTGGTCCAGCGGATCGCGGTCTGCGACCCGGCCGCCAGCCGGTTGGCCACCTCGAAGGCGCGCGCCACCAGTTCGTCCTCTTCCACCGCCAGCGAGACCAGGCCGATCCGCTCGGCTTCCTCGCCGCTGACCGACTCGCACAGCATCAGATAGTACTTGGCCTTGGCCATTCCGCACAGCAGCGGCCACACGATCGCGGCATGGTCGCCGGCGGCCACGCCCAGCCGGGTATGGCCGTCGACGATGCGCGCGCTCCTGGCCGCGATCGAGATATCTGCCAGCAGGCCCGCCACCAGCCCGGCGCCGACGGCGGGACCGTGCATGGCTGAGACCACCGGCTTGTCGCAGTTGATGACGTTGTAGACCAGGTCGCGCGCCTCGTGCCAGACGCGGGTGCGGGTCTCGAAGTCGTTGGCCATGTCTTCCACCAGCGCCAGGTCGCCGCCGGCGGAGAAGCCCTTGCCCTCGCCGCGGATCAGCGCCACGCGCACCTCGGGGTCGGCGGATACGTCGCGCCAGATCTCGGCCAGCTCGCGGTGCATGTTGGCGTCCGCCGTGGCCAGCTTCTGGTTGGCCGACTGGGCCGCGCCCATGATGATTTCGAGGATGGGGCCGTGGCGGCGCAGCGTCAGTGCGCGATAGCGCTCGTAGCGGGGGGAGAGGGG
>NZ_JBYTAH010000051.1:0-58690 GCF_058787975.1 Cupriavidus sp. FW305-26 | reverse complement strand
CGTCCGCAAAGTCTTTGCGGACGCAAGCCTGCCAACATTCAGCCTTCAATACCAGACGTCGTCAATTGAGCGCTTACCGTCGCATCGGGCCGGATGGCGCCGAGGAGGATGTGCCGCTTACCCATGTGCATGTTGGTGATCTGCTACGGGTTCGGCCCGGGGAGAAGGTGCCAGTGGATGGCATCGTGACCGAGGGCAGTAGTTCAGTGGACGAAGCGATGATCACTGGTGAATCGATGCCGGTCAGCAAGCGCGAGGGCGACCATGTCATTGGCGCCACGATGAATACCTCGGGCAGTCTGATCATTCGCTCGGAGAAGGTTGGTTCGCAGACGGTGCTGTCGCAGATCGTGCAGATGGTGGCACAGGCGCAACGATCGAAGGCCCCGATGCAGCGCATGGCCGACAAGGTTGCGGGGGTGTTCGTACTCGGTGTCATCGGCGTTGCCGTGGTGACGTTCTTTGCCTGGGGAATGTTCGGTCCGCAGCCCAGCTGGGTGTTCGGCCTGATCAATGCCGTTGCGGTACTGATCATCGCCTGCCCCTGTGCGTTAGGGCTGGCCACGCCGATGTCGATCATGGTTGCCAGCGGCAAGGGCGCCAGCAACGGAGTGTTGTTCCGCGACGCCGCAGCCATCGAGAACCTGCGCAAGGTGACCACGCTGATCGTCGACAAGACCGGTACGCTGACCGAGGGCCGGCCGGCCTTCGAGCGCGCGACTGGCGCAAACGGCTATGCCGACGAGGAGGTCCTGCGCCTGGCGGCAAGCCTGGACCAAGGCAGTGAACACCCCCTGGCGGCCGCGCTGGTGGACGCGGCCCATGCCCGTGGCCTGTCGCTGGAGAAGCCACAGGACTTTGAATCGAGCACAGGCATCGGCGTGCGGGGTACGGTAGCTGGGAAGACACTCGCCATCGGTAATACGGCCCTGATGGAGGCCGACGGCATCGACACTGAGGCGCTGCGCGCCCAAGCCGATACGCTGCGCGCGCAAGGCGCGAGCGTCATGTATCTTGGCGTCGATGGCCGCCTGGCTGGCCTGCTCGCGGTGTCGGATCCCGTCAAAGATTCCACGCCGCAAGCGCTGGCGAGCCTGAAGGCGGAAGGCATCCGCGTAGTCATGGCCACCGGAGACGGTGTGGCCACCGCGAAGGCGGTCGCCGCAAGGCTGGAGATTGCGGAGGTCCACGGCGAAGTGAAGCCCGCAGACAAGCTCCACCTGGTTAGCCAGCTGCAGCAAGGCGGTGCGGTGGTCGCCATGGCCGGGGATGGCATCAATGATGCGCCGGCGCTCGCCAAGTCGGATGTGGGCATTGCCATGGGCACTGGCACCGATGTTGCGATGAACAGTGCCCAGGTGACGCTGGTCAAAGGCGATCTGCGCGGCATTGTGCGCGCGCGCGCACTGTCTGAGGCGACGATCCGCAACATGAAACAGAACCTTGGCTTCGCGTTCATCTATAACGCGCTTGGGGTACCGTTGGCCGCAGGCGTGCTGTACCCGTTCACCGGCTTGCTGCTGTCGCCTATGATTGCCGCGTTGGCGATGAGTCTAAGCTCGGCGTCGGTGATCTCGAATGCGCTGCGCCTACGCCGGGCGGATATCTGAGCAAGCGATGACGCCGCCCGTACTTACTCGTCAATCGACATCAATGGCTTTTTTAGGAGGATCAATGAAATATCTGTTGAGCACTGTCGCGTTCCTCGCGGTCGCCGCCGGCGCGCATGCGGCCTCGCCGACGCTAATGGTGTACAAGGACCCCAATTGTGGCTGCTGTGAAGAATGGGTCAAACACGTCAACCAGGCCGGCCTCCGTACCAAGGTGATTCATTCGTCCGACATGACGGCAATGAAGACCAAGCTCGGTGTACCGGCCCAGTTCGGCTCCTGCCATACCGCGGTGATCGATGGCAGCGCTCAGTTGGTGGAGGGCCATGTGCCGGCGACAGCAGTCCGAAAGCTCGTCGCCCATCCGACCCTGAAAGGTGTCGCCGTGCCCGGCATGCCGGCGAACTCGCCTGGCATGGGGCGGATGGACGGCAACCTGGTGACCGTTGATTTCAGCGGTAAGCCATTCTCAAAAGACTAGGGGCCCGGTCTGGCAACGCGGCCAGCGCTGCCAGACAAAGCATATGGAAGAGTCAAACAAGTCGCGCTGGATCGCGGCGTGCCTACTGGTGGTGGGCGCAGCGGCTGCCACCGGGATTGCACTGAAGACCAAACGTTATCTGGAGGCGCCGGCTACTCAGACGAGTCCTGCTGAGGCGCGCCAGCTGCGCATCGATGCGACAGATCCCGAACTCCTTGTCCGAGGCAAGCAACTGTACGCCCAGACCTGCGCGTCATGCCATGGCACCAAGCTGGACGGCCAGCCCAATTGGCGTGAGCGGCTTGCAAACGGCCGTATGCCAGCGCCACCGCACGATGCGTCGGGCCATACCTGGCACCATGCCGACGCGGTGCTGTTTGCCATCACGAAGCACGGGCTCGTTGCTGGCGTGACCGCGCCCAAAGGCTATGTGAGCGACATGCCAGCGTTTGCCCAGTCGATGCCCGATGACGACATCATCGCCGTGCTCGCCTACATCAAGAGCACTTGGCCGGAAAAAATGGCTGCGGCGCAGCGCGAAGCGACCGATCAGTATGCGAGCCCCAAATAGGCGACGGCAACGACGTTCGCTGCTGGGCAACTGCATGGGCGCTGCGGCTAAACGGCGAGGCCCTGTCGCCGTGCTCAGGCGACTGCAGGCGTACCACGCAGCGCCCGCGCACCACCAGTGCGGGTGCCTGCGCACCATCTGCCTACCGCAGGTGGCCGGCTTGCTTGCATTCGCCCTCTCTGCATCGCGGACAGGGACTCTCGTCCCGTTCCTGACGGGCGCTTTCTATTGGAGGGCTGCCCGGCGCCAGGACTGGTCCGCAGGGCGCGTGCCACCGCGCCGATGACCACAATGGGTCATCGGCCCAGACTCTGCGCTGGGGGAACAGCTTATCTAGCCCAGACGAGATACAGAGCCCCCAGCAGGACGAGCGCCACTCCAATGATCAAGTAATAGCGAACGCCGTGTAGGGGCTGGTCCGGGCGGCATGGCTGGTGGAAGAGAAGTCTCATGGCCGTTGAGGAAAGTAGGGCATTGCCCTATGGTAGACCCACCGCCGGTGATTTACCTTGACGTCTCTGCACTGCGGTCATTGAATCAATGCTGAAGCGCGTCGCCAAGAGAGCGGAACCATCCGCCAATTCAGTCCTAGGGGTCTCTGGAGACAACGATGCTGACACCACATGAAGTCGCCACACTCATGCTGATCGAAGACGCAGCACCCAATCTCGCCGACCTCGATCGCGCGGCGATCGAGGCATTGGTCGAGCGGCAGCTGGTGCATCTGGAAAAATTGGGTTACGGCGATCGTCTCCACATCACGACGCGGGGGAGCAATATTCTGCATGCTCTCGCCAAATTGCATTAGACCACGCTTTGCTGGCTTGCAAGCGCGCATGCGCAGCCAAGGCCACGCGTCCAGCGTTGCGGAGCAGGCTGCGATATGGCTAGACCGTCGTTGCTCTCCGCATCTGCAAGCGCCAATGCCTCGGCGGCCAACATCGCGCTGACGGGGGATGGCTGCCAACGTGTCGCACAGCCCCAGTTGGCAACTACCACGTCATGCGCTGCCCCGAAAAAGGGGGTTCGGCGCGATGACGGCCGTGATGCCTTTGGCTTCTGGCAGATCCGGCAGAAGGAAGCCCAGTTCAACTGCCGATCGTCCACTATTGGTAGTCATAAAGCTCCAAGCCACTGTGCGGTTAGCGCCGCGGAACGCGACGGTTTCACCGGAGGTCACGTTAACGTATCGCATCCCTGGCCGCAGCGTGATTGAACGAGTCGCCGTCTCGACGGCAGCGACCGTACCATACAAATCGGCCCTAGCAGGTGGTAAAGGCGCACACGCCGAGGCCATGCCGAAGGCCGAGAGTGCAAGCGCGATCCGCAAGGCCTGCTTCGTAGTCATGATCAGACTCCCTATCGATTAGCGGCAAGGTCTAATGGACCCACGCCTTTGCGACAACCCAGCTTCCAATCTCGCCGAGAAGGCACGCAGTCGGGCCAACAAGGCTGATCTATCGGCAAGGCTGGCAACGCCACCGACACCGGAGCGCTAGTTGCCGTACGATCTAGTCTAATCAGGGCATCCCAACGATGCCGTTGCCCGAACGTTACATTCTCGTCAGGAAACATTCGAGTCCACGTCATGCCCCACAGGTTTGCCGGCAAAAGACCACGCTTCCGGTCCGGTCTGCTGCGCGGCTTGGTCCGGAGCGAGGGTGAAGAACCTCCAGTGCAATGGCGTGCGCCCGTGATGATGGCACCATGATCCAACTATCCGCTGCCGATGCGTGAGCGTCGTTGAGGGTTTTGGATCGAGTTGGAATTTCACGGCGGCGCGGACGGCGAGATCGCCCCGGACCATCGGCATCGACGACGGGCACCGACGACGTCACTTCGCAGCGGTCGACACGCGCCTTCTACGTAAAGTCTACGTCCTGGCGGAGCCCGGCCCGCCGCGGACGCGCCAAACCGGCGTCGCGCTTTACTTGACGGCCACCTTGCCGACCATGCCGGCTTCGAAATGGCCCGGTACCAGGCAAGCGAAGTCGACGGTCCCGGGCCCATCGAACTGCCAGACGAGCGCGCCTTTCTGGCCGGGCGCAAGGGTAATCTGATTCGCGCCGCCGTGCTTGGCAGGGGTCGTGCTGCGCATCATCTGCGCGTGCTGCTTCAACTCACTGGCGTTGCCGATGACCATTTCGTGCTCGACCTTGCCGACATTGCGGACGACGAAGCGCACGGTTTCACCGCGCTTGACGGCAATCGACGCGGGCGTGAAGCGCATCGTGTCGGCCATTGCCACGTCAATCGTACGGCTCACCTTCGCGGGATTGCCCGGTTGGCCCGCGGCGGACGTTGCGGCAGCGCCGTGGCTCGCATGGCTGTCCATGCTGCCGGCGGCCAAGGCCAGCATCGGTGACATGCCCAGCACCAGCAGTAGTTGCTTGATGGTCTTCATGGCATCTCCTTGGCGGTTGATAGAGACAAAGGGGGCGCAGCCAGGCCGCGCAGTTGTCGACGAAGACGCTACATGCCTGCAGGCGACAGGATGCCCAAGGTCGCGACGAGCGCCAGGATAAGCGTCGCGGCGCTGGTCTCGAACATCAGACTACGTCGCAGCGTACGAACGGCCACGGCATGATTGCCGCTTCGCATGGCCTGCTCCAGCTGCGGACTGAGGCGAAAGCGATTGGCCGCGGCCAGAGCAAGCATCGAGCCGAACAGCGCCAGCTTGAACACCAGCAGGCCACCGTACGAGGTGAGCGACAGATCCGGCAATTCAGGCCCGATGATCAACCAGTAGTTCACCGCGCCGGTGAGGGTCAGCGTCACGACGACGATGGTGCCCACCTGCGCGAACCCATTCGACGTGCGGCTCAACAAGGCGACCTTTGCAGGCGTGGCCGAGGCGCGCGCTAACAAGACGAATGCCAGGAGCGCGCCCACCCAGGCACCCGCGGCCATCAAATGGGCGATATCCGAGGTCAGGTGAATGTAGCGCCGCACGCCATCATCCATGGCGCCGTGTCCGCCCCAGGCAAGCGTCGACAATGCGATGCCGCCTGCGGCAGTCAATACCCCGAACTGAAGCGCCGGCCGCCGGCGAGCAAACAAGGCGACCACGACGCAGAGGAGCAGGGCAACTAGGCGCGCGGCCCAGGCCGCGCCAAAATCGGTGCCCGTCACAATCATTTCGAAGACATGGCCCTGCAGTTCGCCGTACGACGATGCCCCAGTCATGCCCTTGGCCATGATGGCAATATTGGCGAGCGACAGGACAACCCCCAGTGCCGCGAGAGCCATGCAGATCGTCGCAAAGCGCGCGCCAAGCCGCGACGACAGTTCATCACGGCGTAAGGCATACAGACCGAACAATGGCAGTCCGAACAGCGTGGTCAGGTCGAAATAGAGTGCGAAGCGCACTGCAACAGTTGCCCAGTCCATCTGCGGATCACTTGACGGTGAACGCGATATTGCCGTTGATCGGATGCGTGTCGGACGACACGGCACGCCAATCCACGCGATAATTGCCCGGGGTCAGCGTCTGGGCCGGGGTGATGACCATCGTCTTGGGATCATCGCTGCCCGAGACCTTGGCGGCAACCTTCATCGGCGCATGGCTGGACATCCCGGGCATGCCGGTCATGACGAGACTGGCGCCGGAGAACTGGGTCGCCAAGTTTTCCGAGAACTTCAGTTCGATCTTCTGCGGCGCCGACACTTCGGCCTTGTCGGCGGGCGTGGACGAAACCAGCTTCGGATGGGCGAAGGCGACGGAACTGGCCAGCACGGCTGCGACAGCCAGGGTGGCACGGATGGTGAAGCGGGGCGCTTGCATGGTGAACTCCAAGTTAAAGCGTGGTTAAAAGGCGTGGTTAGAACCACATGCGAACACCCGCCACGAAGCGAGTTTCGCCACTACGGCCGCCTGAGGCGCGAACCATGTCGGCGGTATTGCCAAAGGTCTGAAACCGTTCGATGCCGATGTACGGGGCAAATTGGCGGCTGAACTCGTAGCGCAGACGCAGTCCCACCGCGCCGTTGGAAAGCCCGCTGCCCACGCCGACCGCGGGGTCGTTCTTGCCGTAAAGGTTGGCCTCGATTCTTGGCTGCAGAATCAGGCGCTGGGTAATCAGCAGCTCGTACTCGGCTGACAGGCGCAGCGCAGTACGGCCTTCCGTGCCGATATAGCCGGTTGCGTCGACCTCGAACCAGTACGGCGCCAGGCCCTGCACGCCGAAGGCCAGCCAGTTGCGGGTCGGCCGGTCATAGCCGGCATCGTTGCGGATACCCAGCTGTGTGTCCCAATACGTGGCGATCGCATGGCCCCACAGCAGCTCGGTGCGGGCCTCCGGAATCCTGCGCTTCTCGGATTCCCCCTCGGCCTTGATGACTAGCTTGTTAAAGCTGCTGCCGATCCACGCTTGCGCCTCGTAGGCGGCGGCATTGCTTTCGTTACCTTTGACCCACTCCAGCCGGTCAACCAGCACCGAGGCGAACAGGTGCTCGTCGGCCATGTGCAGCGACCGGGCCGTTCCGACGGCGTACTGGCCCACACCGAGCTGGTAGCCGCCCGAGTAGCCGTGCGGATCGCGCGCATCGGCGGGAGCGCTTCCGCCTTGCATCTGCATGTCGCCATGGTCCATACCCTGCATCTTGCTGTGGTCCATGCCCTGCATCGAGTCCTTGCCCTGCATCTGGCTGTGGTCCATGCCCTGCATCGACTCCATGCCTTGCATCTGGCTATGGTCCATGCCCTGCATCGACTCCACGCCTTGCATCTGGCTATGGTCCATGCCCTGCATCGAGTCCATGCCCTGCATCTGGCCATGGTCCATGGCTTGCGTGCCAGGCGACTTTGCTTTTGGCGTAGGTTTCGCCTTTTCAACAGCTGTGGACGAGGATCCTGCCTGACTATCGGGTGTGTGGGCGTGTTGCGCCCAAGCGGCGCTCATGCCCGCGGACGCAAGCAACGCGGCCAGTACTGTTCTTGTTGGTTTATGCATGTGCGTATTCGATTAAGAGGTCAGGCCACCACCACTTCGCGGAACATCCCTGCATCCATGTGCAACATCAGGTGGCAGTGCCACGCCCACCGGCCCAATGCGTCGGCAGTGACCAGGAAGCTGATGCGCTGCGCCGGCTGTACGGCAATGGTGTGCCGACGCGCCTGGAACGAGCCGTCCGGCGCCTCGAGTTCGCTCCACATGCCGTGCATGTGCATCGGGTGCGTCATCATCGTATCGTTGTGGAGAATGACGCGCAGTCGCTCGCCGTACTTGAAGTAGACCGGGGTCGATTTCCCGAACTCCACCCCATCAATGGACCAGGAGTACCGCTCCATGTTTCCGGTCAAGTGCAGCTCCACCTCGCGCCCCGGACCGCGCTTGTCCAAGGGACCCCCAATGGTGTGCTGGTCGGCCAGCGTCAGCACACGGCGCCCGGTGTTGCGCAAACCGATGCCGGGGTCATCGAGGTTGGTGCGCGCCATGTCGACGCGCATATCCGTGGTGGCGCCATATTCAGTCTTCGCGTGGCGCGCCTTGGTACTGGGGACCTTCAGCGATGCGGCAGCGTCCATGCTAGCCATGCCGCCCATGGCGTGCTGGCTATGATCCATCGTCATGGCCCCATGACTCATGCCGCCCATGGAGCCATGATCCATGCCTTGCATGCCAGCGTGGCTCATGCCCTGCATGGCCATACCACCGTGATCCATCCCGCCCATGCCACCGTGATCCATGCCGCCCATGCTGCCCATCATGTCTGCCATCGTGAGCCACTGCGGCTTGTCGACCGCCGGCACCGGCGCAGTCAGTCCCTCGCGCGTCGCCAGGGTGCCGCGGGCATAGCCAGTGCGGTCCATCGACTGCGAAAAGATCGTATAGGCGTCGTCGCGAGGCTCGACCACCACGTCACAGGTCTCGCCCGGGCCGAAGCGGAACTCGTCCACGGTCACCGGATCGATGTTCTGTCCATCGACTTGGATGACCTTGAGCTTCAGGCCGGGAATGCGCACGTCGTAGAACGTGTTGCCCGCGCCATTAATGAACCGCAGACGGATCTTCTCGCCGGGCTTGAACACGCCGGTCCAGTTACCGGCCGGCGTGACGCCGTTGGTGAGGAAAGTCAGCGTGGCACCCGAGAGGTCCGCCAGATCGGTCGGGTTCATGCGCATCTCTTGCCACATCTTGCGCTTGGCGAGCGCGCTCTTCATCCCTTCGTTGGAGACGTCGCGGAAGAAATCGATAACCGTCGGCTGGTTATAGTTGTAGTAATCGCTCTGCACCTTCAGCTTCGAGAGCACGCGCATCGGATCTTCATCGGTCCAGTCCGAGAGCAGTACCGTGTAATCGCGATCGGCCCGCACGCCATCCACGCCGCGGGCCGGATCGATGACAATGCCGCCATACACGCCGGTCATCTCCTGGAAGCCCGAGTGCGAGTGATACCAATAGCTGCCAGTCTGGTCGACCTTAAAGCGGTAGGTGAAGGTCTCGCCCGGCGCGATGCCGGCAAAGCTGATGCCCGGCACGCCGTCCATCTGAAACGGCAGAATGATCCCGTGCCAATGAATCGACGTGTGTTCGCGCAACCGGTTCGTCACCCGGATCGTCACCGTCTCGCCTTGCCGCCAGCGCAGCGTGGGCCCCGGCAACATGCCGTTGATGGTGGTCGCCACCCGCGGGGTTCCGGTGAAGTTGACCACCGACTCGCCGATCACGAGGTCGAATTCGGTCCCGCGCAGCACGGGTGAAGTGCCGAATGAGGCATTTGGCGGCCGCTCCGACGCCTGCGCCCAGGCGCTGGCGCCAAGACCAGACAGTCCCGCCATCACGCCGCCGGCGGCCAGACCCTGTACAAAACGGCGGCGCGGCAGGTTAGGCAGCACAAGGCCAGACGGTCGATCACGTCGCATGAAATTAGTCCTTTTTGCTCGAATGGCCGCGTCCGAAGGCGGCATGCAGAGAGTAACGAGAGCGAGGCTACCGTCAACTTACCCAAACATTACATTCCGGTAAGGTTGAGGTCACTGCCAGAGCCTCTGGGTAGACTACCCCGTATAGAGTTGGCCCAGGGGGCTGGCACATAATCGAAAAAAATAGGGGGAGGGCTCGAAGATGAAGCTGCTGGTGGTAGAGGATGAATCCAAGACCGGCGAGTACCTGCGCCAGGGGCTGACCGAGGCCGGCTTCGTGGTCGACTTGGTCGCCAACGGGCTGGACGGACAGCACCTGGCGCTCAATGAGTCGTATGACCTGATTATCCTCGATGTCATGCTACCGGATCTCGATGGCTGGCGCATTCTGCAGACCATTCGTGCCGCGGACAACCCGGTCCCGGTCTTGTTCCTGACCGCCCGCGACAGCGTGGCCGACCGGGTCAGGGGGTTGGAGCTGGGCGCAGACGACTACCTGGTGAAGCCCTTCGCTTTCTCGGAGTTGCTGGCCCGGGTCCGCACGCTATTGCGTCGCGGTACCGTACAGCTGGCGATGGACCGCATCCAGGTGGGCGACCTGGTGCTGGATCTGGGCAGGCGTCGCGCGTCTCGTGGCGGGCGCCGCATTGCGCTGACCAGCAAGGAATTCGCACTGCTCGAGTTGCTCGCCCGCAGGCGCGGAGAGGTCCTGCCGCGCTCGTTGATTGCCTCCCAAGTCTGGGACATGAACTTTGACAGCGACAGCAATGTGATCGATGTTGCCATTCGCCGCTTGCGGGCGAAGATCGATGATGATTTCGACACCAAGCTGATTCAGACCGTTCGCGGCATGGGCTACGTCCTGGAAGCGCCGGAGGAGCAGGCATGAAGCATCGCCTGTCGTTGACGATGCGCCTGACCATCCTGTTTTCGCTCTCGTCGGCCGTCGTACTGCTCGGTCTGGGCGTGCTCATTTGGCTGGCGATGGATCGCCATTTCACCAACGAGGATTATGTGGTGCTCGGCGACAACATTCGCCTGATCCAAAAGATTGCGCAGGAAACCCCGGCCGATCGTTTGCCCGAGCGGCTCAAGGAAATGGTCGATCACCACCCCGGCTTCGTCGCGCAGGTGCAGACCGCTCACGGTCATAGTCTGTATGCCACCCAGGGCTTCGATTTTGGGGCAGCTTTCGAGGCCATCGCGCAGAAGTCCGCAACCGACGACACCTTTGTCTGGCAGGAGGGCGCGCAGGAATACCGTGGCATGCGCGCCCAGGTGGGAGTCTCCGATACGCGGGTCGGGCCGTTGAGCGTCGTGGTCGGCATGGACACGGAAATTCACGACCATTTCATGCATGCATTCCGCCAATCGCTGGCGTTTTATACGACCCTGGCGGTCGTGGCCTCCGGCCTCTTTGGCTGGTGGGCCGCGCGACGCGGGCTGGCACCGTTGCGCATGATGGCGTCACGTGCCAAGGACGTAACCGCGAACAAGCTGGACGCGCGCATGCCGGTGGAAGCCGTGCCGGTCGAGATGGCGGATCTGGCTGCAACGTTGAACGCGATGCTGGAACGGTTGCAGGATGACTTCCGACGATTGTCGGAATTCTCTTCCGACCTGGCCCACGAACTGCGCACGCCGATCACCAACCTGATGACCCAGACCCATGTCGTGCTGGCGCAGCCCCGCGACGCCGCCAAATACCGCGAGGTCCTTGCCTCCAATGCGGAGGAGTTGCAGCGGCTTGGGCGGATGGTCTCCGACATGCTGTACCTGGCAAAGATGGAGCATGGCATCACGCTGCCCAACGAGGAAGCGATCAACGTGGCCGATGAAGTGCGGGCGTTGTTCGACTTCTATGATGCGCTGGCGGAGGACAAGGGCGTGAATCTGCGGCTGCAGGGGCAGGCAAGAATTGCTGGCGATCGCCTGATGCTGCGTCGCGCGCTCAGTAACCTGCTTTCCAACGCGCTGCGCTATACGCCCCAGGGCAAGCAGATTGTCGTGGAGGCGCGCGAGCAGTCGGGCCACGCCACCATCGTGGTGGAGAACGAAGGCGAGGAGATCAGCGCCGAGTTGCTGCCCTCGCTCTTCGACCGCTTCTTCCGCGCGGACAAGTCACGGACCCGGGCGGAGGACTCCGATAGCGTGGGCTTGGGCCTTTCCATCACGCAAGCCATTATGGTTGCCCACGGCGGCCAGATCTCGGCCGAATCGTCCGGCGGCAAGACGCGTTTCGTCTTGACGTTTCCGCGCCAGCGCAGCGAGGCTCGCAGCTAGCCGCCTTTTTGCACCGGCGGCGCCAGCCTCGGGTGAGGCCAATGTAAAAATAGCCACGGCGCAACGCCGTGGCTACTGGTCCTTCGGTAAAAGGACCTTTCAACCGTTTGGCCGTCGATGGCTTGGACTTAGAACTTATGCCGCACGCCCAGCACCACGCCGGTCTGATTGTCGCCCGGCGCCACATTGACGGGCGCGCCACTGCTGGCGTTGAAGCCGTTCAGCCCGAGCTGCGAGCCTCCCTTGTTGCGCACGTAACCGACATTGAAGTACACGTCGGTGCGCTTGGAGAAGGCGTAATCGGTGGATGCCACAAACATCAGCGGATCTGCCCCGGAGCCACGCACATCCGTGTAGTACGCTACGCCAGTGAGGGACAAGGCCGAGGTCAGCTGATAGCGTAGGCCCGCCCAATACAGGTTGGAGCGCGTGTCGGTGGCGGAGGCCGAGATATTGCCGTTGAACCAACGGTAACCGGCGTACAGCTTCGCCGGACCGATCCCATAACTCACGGCCACGAGCGCACGCCGGTCCTTCAGCCCTTGCGAGGCCACCGTTGGGCCCCGGTATTCGTCGTAAAGAGCGCCCACGGAAAACGGCCCGAACGCATACATCAGGCCCGCGCTCATCTCCCTGTCCACCTTTGGCTCGCCGGGGACTTCGCCGCCGTTGGTACGCCCGAAGCTGTAGAGCGCCATGGCGGTCAGGCCGCCAAAATTGCCCTTGTATTTGATGGAATTGTCCGCGCGCCCGGCAATGGTGTCATCGCTCTTGTAGAGCGAGTAGCGCGGCGCGAACCCCATTGGATCAAACTGGATGGCCGTATCGTAGAGCACCGTTGTCTGACGCCCCAAGGTCAGCTGACCGTACGGGCTGGACAGCCCCACCAGGGCGCCGCGGTCAAACAAGCGTTCGGCGCTGCTCAATTGGGCGGTATCGAGCGAGAAGCCGCTCTCGAGCTCGAACACGGCCTTAAGGCCGCCACCCAGATCCTCGGTTCCCCGCAGGCCCCAGCGCGAGGTCGACATGCTGCCGGCGGACATGCGCACCAGGTTGCTACCGCCGCTTGATGACGGCGCGTTCGACAAGTATTCGATCCCGGCATCGGCCACGCCGTACAGCGTGACACTTGACTGAGCATAAGTGCCAAGCGACAGCGACCCCAGCAGCATGCCAGCGGCGGTCATTCCTGTTCTTCTCATGGCGTCTCCAATTCGACACGTTTTTTGGAATGCAACAGAAATTGAAGTCTAGGGAGACGAAGATTACCGCAACATTGCGAGGAAGTTACATTGAGGCTGCCCACGAAACTTGAGCGCCGCCGCAAGGTCACACCACGCCCTTCGGGCGACGGCGGCAGCGTCGCGGCGCCCGATAGCGCCTCAGCTCGCTCGCGCTGTCGTCTGCTCTTGACGGGTCTGATGGTAAGCAGGGTCGTTCTCTCAGGGATGGTTGCCGAAAGGCTGCTGCATCATGGTCGGCCAGAGGCGGCTGGATTCGCGTCGACGACGGCCGCGAACGCGATTGAGCCATTCACACACCCCAGGCCACGCGCCCTTCGGCGAGCGGCCAATTGGCGGTGGACTTCAATGAATGACGCGGACATGACGAATCTGTCAGGGAAACTCCCTCCGCCGCTAGCCGTGCGTGGAACTCCAGGGAGTCGGAGTCACTACCGAAAAAAGACCGTACCTGATGCTGACTCGACTAACCGCCGGTAAGGGGAACTCGCTCCGCTTAACATAGACCCGGATTCCCTGAGCTTCCGGTATTGACTCAAGGAATGTCCAGGCCACGGTCTGTGCCCCGGCTTTGAATGCCACAGTTTCGCCCGAGTTCACGTTCACATATTTCATACCCGAAGCTAGCGTAATCGTCCTGGTCGCCGTCGGGACCGGCGCTGGGCTTCCGAATAGAGTCATGACCAAGGCAACGCTTCTTCGCGCGCTTTCATTCTCCTTACTGGGTCTCGCCTCGGCGTGCGCGCCGATGACGCCGACGCAACGGGCCGCTCATGTCGGGCAGAATTGTACTCATCTGGACCGAAGTGCCGTGGATTGGACATGCCGGCCTTACTTGGTCTTCTTGAAGAGGAGGCGTGCGGCATCATGAGGCGACGATCAAACTTGCGGCAGGCTCGACATGTGCCATGCCGAGTGCGCATCTTGTACCCAGAAATGCCGATCAGGTTGTCGCCGGTACCACAGCGATCCTGTTGTAGTTGAGCCGCCGATGTCGTGACCCTTTGCTAGCTTGACCGACGCGGCATATTTGCAAATTCTCCGATGGAGATAGACTGCGGCTCGCCTTGATAGATGGCCTTCCGGCGATTGGGCGACTAGCCGCCGCCAAATAGCGTACTCGGCTCAATAATGACGGGGATACCTTTCGCTTCCGGTAGGCTCGGCAAGCTGAAGCTCATGTCGACAGACGTTCCTCCGATAGCCTCCAGGAACGTCCAGCCGACAGTCTGATTGCCAGCGCGGAAGGCGACTGTTTCACCAGACGCGACTCGCAACGTTCTTATCTCTGGTGTCAACGTCACGCGCCGAGAGGCTGACTCGACGGGCGCTGGACTCCCGAAAAGTGCGGGCGTCTGGTTTACGGGGATCATAGTGGCTGGCTCTTGCTCGCGTACATGCTCGAGCCAGTTATCGCCTCCGTCACCTAGCGACTTGTCGGCACCCCACGCCGACGAGCCGCCAAGGAATGAAAGTACGAGTGCGGTAATGATTGTTTTCTTCATGCTCATGATTGGCCCCGTGCATGGCAACAAAGCTAGTTTTTGCCTGAATTCAGTTTAATGGGCCAATGCCAACGATATGATGACCAAGACATTACGTTTTCAATCCGCACGGCGTCAAGCGCAAGCTTTGGGTGCCGGAGGCAACGAAAGCTTGTAATCTTTTGGTAATGGGACTGTCAGGCTCAAAGTCTTAAATTCCCTGCTTTGTCGCAGGGAACAATGGACGCCGCCCGCCAAGCTCTGCTAAGCGATTTCGTCTGATATCGGTATGGACCGTTTGGAGACGTCTCCACATGTTTAGCACACCGGCGCTGGCTTCGCCCAAGGGAGACCGAAATTGATCCTCATCCGAGCAGGTTTCGCGGCATTGCTTGCCTTCGCGAGTGCTTCGGCGTCGGCACACGTGCCAATCCTCGATCTCGATCGCGGGCCTTCCGCCTTCTTGCCCAATCCCGTGTCAGGGGTGGAGTCCCGACCGGCACAGTGGGTCATCGATGTCGCGGGTCAGGCCAATTCGACGTGGAGGCGACAGCTTGTCACGGGGGAAGGCTGTGTCCTCGTCTTGCGGAATGCCGGCGAGGAACCGGCCGGCGTAACCATTGTCATTTCCCAGGATGACGCCGGACAGCCGATGCCCGGCACCCAACCTGTTTCGTTTCGGATTGCGGGACATGGCCGCCATGCCTTGATTCTGCAGGCATCCAGGCCGTTGCGCGTGTCCGTGTACGCGGAGGGCAAATAAGGCAATGAGGGGATATCGACGGTGCCACGAACCGCCAGCCGAGGCGCCGAAGCGGTCGGTTCCCGCGCACGATCGCTTCCGCTGTGGCCATTCGGGCCGGCGTCTACCTCCTAGCCGCCTTCGCGGTGCCCCTTGATCAGGGCATCGTCAAGGCGGAACACCTCGTTTCCCTTCATGAGGATCTTGTTGCCGTCCTTGGTTTCCATGACTTTGCCTTGGGGCATGTTCACGGCCTTGCCGAACTTGTTCTCCATGCCCATCTTCCCATCTTTGAAGACATGGACCTTTGAGCCGTCCTTGAGCTCATAGGTTTTGACGACGTTACTCTGGTCCACCGCGGAAGCGGTAAACGATAGTGCGCCAATCAGTGTGGCAACAGCAAGTTTGCTTTTCATCTCAAGGCCTCCTTGGTTCCATAACACAACATACAGCACGCCCCCCCCGGACTGGCTAGGTGCGAGGGTGACAGAGACAGAGTCTCATCGCTGAGGCGGTGAAGCAGGGCGCGCCTGCTCGCAGTCACGTTTCGAGCGTCCCTGATCTCGCGATGACTGCGTTGGCTGCGAGTTTCCTGAAGCGCTGCCGCGATGCTTGAACAACCGGTGTCTTGGGTTCACGGCAAGCGCATACCGCAACGCCTTCCTGTCGGCCTGCTCGGCATGAGGCGGCGTGGATATGAAGCTTTGGTTGCCGCAGGAGTGCGCTTCGATCGGAACAGAGCCTCGCTCCTCCTGGCACCCTAGGCGCAAGTCATTCCCAATATCGCTCATAGGCTCCCAGGCAAGACGGATGGCCAGGATTGGACCGGGCATCATCCCCAACGTCACGCCGCTGAGCAGGACGAGGAACCTTCCGACAGTCATTCTTCATTCCTGGACGAGTTGACCGGCCTGTGCCTCCTGCTGTCGGAAAATGGCCGTGTGGATAGCGGCAGCGCGGCGTCACAGTCCGCCACATGCAGCATAAGCGATATTGGAAGCCTTGCCCGCCGCGCTCGAGGGTTGATACGAAATGTAATCCCCCGGAAAGCTTACCGTCATCCACGCCCAGCGCTGGCCCAATGGGTGGCCGTGGCGTCGAAGCCGCGACTACCTGCAGCGCCGGACCACAGTCCCCTTCAAGCGACGACGCCGTGTGACCGAACGAGGATTGAGTTGCCCATTAAGGGACTGCTCCGGGCGTTTTTCCGCTGAGCTCAGAACCAGATGCGCACGCCGGCGACGATTTGCTTGTCGGTGGTCCGCTCACCGGCAGCTCGCGCCAGGTCTGCGGTATTGCCCAACTTCTTACCCCAAACCACGCCGATGTAGGGGGCGAACTGCCGTCGGATTTCATAGCGCAGGCGCAATCCGATCTTCAGGTCCGACGGGCCGCTACCAATGCCGCGCGCCTCGTCCCTCTTGCTGTAGGCGTTCGCTTCGAAGTCCGGCGTCAGAAGCAGGCGTTGCGTGAAACGGATATCGTAGGTCGCGCGCAACCGGGCCGCAGCGCGTCCGGAGACGCCCACGTAAGCCGTGGCTTCTATGTCGAACCAGTATGGTGCGAGGCCTTGTACGCCAAAGGCTCCCCACGTCCGCGCCGGGCCATTGCCAAAGTCTTGCCGCACACCCAGCTGCCAGTCCCAGAAGGTCGCAAAGGCATGCCCCCACAAGGCCTCGGCTCTGGCTTGCTCGGTCTTGCCGTAGAGGCGCGACCCCTCCGACTTGACCCAGAGCCGGTTGAGATCGCTGCCGACCCAGGCGAGCATGTCCCAGGCAAGACCCGATGCGCCAGGTGCCTTGACATATTCCAGCCGATCGAACAGAACCTGATAGAAAATGTCGTCATCGGCCATGGTGTCGCCCGGCATCGGTATGCCCTTGTCCGGATCTACCATCGGCACGGGCGGTTCGTCTACCTGGATGATCGTGTTCGCGCCGGCAGAAGGAGAGGGCGCGGCCGCCGGGCTGCCAGGCTGCCCCGACGGCCGCTCTTGAGGGCTCGCCGGCGGTGCCATCGGCTCACCATGCGCCATGCCTGGCATCGGCCCCACACCCGGCCCCATGTGTGGCGCCATCGGCTGGGCCTGCGCGCTGTTGAGCCCAGCGCCGGCCAACAGCGCGACGCCGCCCAGCAGGAACCAGCGCCAGTTCAGCGCGTGAAGCTTCCGGGGCTCTGGCAGCGTGCTCATCTTGGTTAGGCGACGACGACTTTGCGGAACATGCCGGCTTCCATGTGATAGAGCAAGTGGCAGTGAAAGGCCCATTGCCCGGGCGCATCGGCGGTGACCAGAAAACTGACCTTCTTGGACGGCTGAACGTTGATGGTGTGCTTTCTGACGAGCGCCATACCCTCGTCGTTTTCCAGCTCACTGAACATCCCATGCAGGTGCATGGGATGGTTCATCATGGTGTCATTAACCAGCGTGATGCGTAGGCGCTCGCCGTAGTAAAGCCGGATCGGCTCGGCCTGAGAGAATTTCTTGCCATCGATGCCCCAAATGAAGCGGTGCATGTTGCCGGTCAGTCGGAGCTCCAGTTCGCGGCCTGGTGGGCGCTTGTCGATTACGGGGCCGAGTGTCTTCAGGTCGGCGTAGGTCAGCGCCCGCCTGCCGTTGTTGCGCAGTCTCGGTCCCGGATCCGACAATGCACCCGAGGGATTCATGGAACGCATGTCGACTTGCGGCCCCATGTCACTCATGTTCATGCCGCCCATCCCACCCATGCTGTGCCCCATCTCGCTGCTCGCCTTCTGCATGCCAGGCATGGCGGCGGGCTTACTATGATCCATCCCGGCCATGCCAGACCTAGGCACCATGGGCTGCATCCCTTGCATGCCCGACATGGCGTCCATATCCATGCCCGGCATGCCCATGTGCCCCGTGTGCTTGTGGCCCATCTCCATGCCATCCATGCCCACGTCGCCCATGCCCATGTCCGCCATGGTCAACCAGGTCTTCGGATCCAGCCTGGGGACCTGCGCGCGCATGCCTGGCTCAGGTGCAAGCGTCGCGCGGGCGTAGCCGCTGCGGTCCATCGATTGCGCAAAGATCGTGTAGGCCTTGTCGTCTGGCATCTGCACCACCACGTCGTAGGTCTCCGCCACGGCGATGCGGATCTCCTCAACCTGTACCGGTTCGACATCCTGCCCATCGGCCGACACCACGGTCAGCTTGATACCTGGGATGCGCACATCGAAGGTCGTTGTCGCCGACCCGTTAATAAGACGTAGCCGCACGCGCTCGCCCGCCTTGGCCACGGCAGTCCAGTTCGCATCCGGCGTGGTGCCATTGACCAGGTAGGTATAGGTGGCTGCCGAGATGTCGGCCAGATCGGTGGGATTCATCCGCATCTGGTTCCACATGGCGCGTTTGGCCAGTGCCTGGGACAGTCCGATCTGGGACACGTCGCGCGCGAAATCGCCCACCGTCGGCATCTGAAAATTATAGAAGTCGCTCATCTTCTTTAAATGCGCGAACACCATCTCTGGATTCTCATCCGTCCATTCGCTGAGCATCACGACATAGTCGCGATCGACCTTGATTGGGTCCGGATGCATCGGCTCGATGACGAGCGGTCCGTACAAGCCGGTCTGCCCCTGGAAGCGGGTATGCGCGTGGTACCAATAGGTGCCGGCCTGCCGGACCTGAAAGCGATACACGAACGTCTCGCCGGGGCCGATGCCGGGAAAGGAGATCCCCGGCACGCCGTCCATTTGGAACGGCAGCAGAATGCCATGCCAGTGAATCGACGTTTGGGTATCGAGAAGGTTAGTCACGCGCAGCATGACCTCGGTGCCTTGCTGCCAGCGCAGGATCGGCGCGGGGATGGAGCCATTCACGCTGGTGGTTGGCCGGCTACGGCCAGTGAACGACATTGGCGTCGCGCCGATGACTAGGTCGAACGCCGTGCCCGTCAGCACCACCGGATGGTCCTGATTCTTCAGGGCCCAAACGGCTCGTGGATAGGCACCGACGCTTGCCAGGCCGCTACCCGCCATTAGGCTTCCCAGCAGCCGGCGGCGGCTCAGTGAAACGGGGGAAACGGCATGGCTAAAGCGTTCGAACACGTTGCCTCCTCACGCATGGTCAAGCGTCCCCTTAGCATAGTGTGCGCCACGTCTAAGCAAAAGCTTCTTTGACGCCATCAATGATGTACAAAACAGGGCTGGCAATCATTGCGTCATCGTCGCGTAATGCTCCCGTAAGGTGTGGGCGCCCATGCCGCCGTTTGAATCCTCTGGCGCGCGAATTGCTCCCGCTTGGGTGGCGTCCCAAGCGCGCCCTGAATTCACTAAGGAGCTTTGCCATGCCACACGAAAACTATGTATCTTGTATTAACGCGCATGTAACGCCTGCGCGGTCGCGTGTCATCACTGCGCGGCGTCCTGCCTGCGTGAGCCAAACGTCGAGGCAATGAAGCGCTGCATCGCGCTGGATCTGGACTGCGCCGAGACTTGTGCGTACGCGGTCGCCACGATTGCCCGCGACAGCCAGTACGTGCGCGAGGTGTGCGCGCTTTGTGCGAAGGTCTGTGAAGAGTGCGGGGCGCAGTGCGCCAAGCACGAGGCGCAGCATTGCCAGGACTGCGCACGCACCTGTCGCGAGTGCGCGCAGGCCTGTCGCGCCATGGCTTAGGCCGAGGCGCACGAGACGGCTCGATCCCCAACGGCCGGCGCTGCTCGGCCGTACGGCAATGGCATACCGGCAGGTCGAGCCGTGTAACGGCAGGCATAGCACGTTGTAGTTCTTTCCCGCGCTAATAATAGAGTGCAAGCGATGCCCCGAGAGTCAGGAAGTCCCGCTTCCATCGCGGTGCGTCAAGGAGACGGTGTGTTCAGCGATCCCCGCCCATTGCCGACTATGCCGTCATCGGCAACACCCATAGCGTGGCGTTGGTGGCGGGGCCCATCGACTGGTGCTGCATGCCGCACTCTGCTCGATACTGGCTGTGGCGGCTACTTCCATGTCCGACCGGTGGGTCGCGAGATAAAGTCAATTGTGGTGTACGGGGGGTGATCGTGGCCGGTCGTCAGGCGGCGAGTTTCTGCTGAACCTGCGGATTGTCATGCGCCGGAGTTCCGTCCTTGAAGGGAACGCCCTTCAAGAGCAGTTCGATGTGTTCGGCGCCATTGATGCGGCGCCATGTTTTCTCGGCTTCCTCGATCAGCTTGAAGGCCAGGCCAAGGAAGGTTGCTCGTGACACGCAATTGCGCGTGCGCGTCGTGCGGTGACGCACGGTCGCGAAGGTCGACTCAATCGCGTTCGTCGTGCGGATGTGCTGCCAGTGCTCGGCCGGGAAGTCGTAGAACGTCAGCAGGCTGTCTCGATCTTTGGTGAGCACGCCGGCCGCCTTGGGTACTTGGCGCCGTAGATCGTCACAAAGCGATCGAAGGCGGCATAGGCATCTGCCCTGGTGGCTGCCATCCAAATCGCCTGCAGATCTGCCTTGGCGCGGCCATGCTGGGATTTTGGCAAGGCGTTCAGGACATTGCCCATTTTGTGGAACCAGCAACGCTGGGTACGCGTGGCCGGGAACACCTCCTCCAGGGCAGCCCAGAATCCCATGGCGCCATCGCCGACCGCCGCCAGCGGGCCAGCCTGCAGACCGCGGGATTTCAGGTCCAGCAGTACTTCTGCCCACGATGCCTTCGATTCCCGATAGCCGTCACCGATCGCCACGCGCTCCTTCCTGCCGTCGGGCGTGACACCGATGATCACCAGCAGGCATTGCCCGTCCGAGCCCTCGCTGCGCAGACCCGTGTGGATGCCGTCCACCCACCAATACACATAGCGCGCCGCCGACAGATCGCGCTGATTCCAGCTCGCATGCTCGTCTGACCACTGCGCCTTCAATCGGCTCACCACGTTGGCCGATAGCCCTTTGGCATCCTCGCCCAGCAGCACCGACAGCGCCTCGCTCATGTCGCCTGTCGAGACTCCCTTCAGGTACAGCCAGGGCAGCGCCGCACTCACCCGCGGCGACTTCCTCACATACGGCGGCACGATCGCCGAGTTGAACTTTACGCCGGAACCGGACCGGTCGCGCACCTTGGGCACCTTCACGGCAATCGGTCCAGCGCCCGTCAGCACCTCGCGCTCCGGGAGGTAGCCATTGCGAACCACGGCGCGCTGCCCGCTCAACGTCTTGACGTTACTGAACTGCTCAAGCAGCTCTGCCAGCTCCACTTCAATCGCCTCCTGGATGACCCGCCGGGCCCCGCGCCTGATCAGCTCCTCGAGCCCAAGCCCGATTTCCGATAGACCGACTGCTTCTTTCCCTTTATCCTTGCTCATGGTGGGCCCTTCTTGTGCTGGTTTCCGATCTCGACAATCAGATTCTCAGCGGAAAGCTCCACCGCCCTCTACTCCGCGCCTCAAATTCCCCGTCCGTACACCAGTTTCGACTTTAGCTCGTGGGTCGCGCGACGAGTTCGTGCCGCTACCGGGTACCCGGCGGCGTTTTGGAAACCGTTTTCGAAGCCGACGGCGAGACCAAAGCGATTGTTAGGCAGCCCCCCGTGATGGCGCTAGAAACAAGAAGCCCTTCGCAGGGCGTTAATGGGATGGACGCCCCTTCGCAGGGTCGAAGGGCTTTTCTGGATTGTCGCATTGCGCGCGAGCGGCTACAGTCCAAGGCACTGGATTCAAGTCCAATGGAAGCCCACAGACGCAGGCGGGCAGTCAGCTTATCCGCAAATGCCATAGGGCAGATAAACGCCTTGCTGAATCATTCGGGTGCGTATGGCGAACTATAGAGAACTGATTGCCCAACAGAAAACCCTGGAAGCGCAACTCCAGGCAGCGCGTGCGTCGGAGGTGGCAAGCGTCATCGCGAAAATTCAAGACCTCATGGCGGAATATGGACTGTCAGCGGAAGACCTCGTTCCCAGGCGTCGTGGTCGCCCGGCAGGCACGACTCGACACCACCGAAGTAATGGATCCGAAGACAGGCAAGACCTGGTCGGATCGCGGTCGACCCCCTTCATGGCAACCGGCAATCGGGTGCGTGCTTCCTTGAAGAATCACTCATGCGGGTCCATTTCGGTCTTTGCCGACCACCAGTTTGGTTTCGCCCTGGTACTCGTACGGTGGGATCTCCAGATTGAGCGGCGCTGGAACGTTCCGGAATACGCGTCCCGCCAGATCGAACTTGGAACCATGGCAGGGGCAGAAGAAGCCACCAGGCCAGCGGCCTCCCAAATCCGCCGCGCCGACGTCTGGGCGATAGGTCGGTACGCAGCCAAGATGCGTACAGATGCCAATTGCCACAAAGAAGTCCGGGCGGAGCGAGCGGGTTGCATTGCGTGCATGGGCGGGCTGCTGGTCCTTCTTGGACAAGGGATCGCTCAACAGGCTATCGTGCTTGCCCAGACGATCTAGCATGTCGGGGGTCCGATGCAAAATCCAAACTGGCTTACCGCGCCAGGCGACGGTGACCAGAGACCCTGGCTCCACGGAATCGAGGTTCACCTCGACAGGCGCACCTCTCGATCTGGCTGCCTCGCTTGGCGCCATGCTCGCCACGAACGGCAGCATGGTGCCGACGAGTCCTACCCCGCCCACCGTGCCGGTGGCCAGCAGCAGCCTCCTGCGCTGGCGTGCGTTCTGTGGGCCTGCCGTTGGATTGCTCATCGCAGTTAATTCAATCCAGAATCCGCTTCACCGGATAGGCCACTCCCTGCTTACGGTCCGTGCTGAATGGGTTGCTATACTTCTTCGATGCGTCGGCTATTCCTGCTTCTTATAGAAGGGCTGATAAGTTGCCGGGAATGCCGGCCCACGAAATTAACTCAGGCCGCAAGTGTAATTGAACCGTCCTGACAGGAGGAAATCCCCTTCATTACATTATAGTCCTGTAATGAAGGAACGCTTCGCTCGCCTAGCGCTTGTCAGCGACGCCTCTAGCTCGGATGACAAATTCGTAATGTCACCGTCACGCACGTCTCGGCCAAGGGCGTTGTCGTAGGAGTCGCCCTTGCTGCCCACCGAGGGCTCAATGCCGGCCTCGGCCAAGCGTTCAGTGTAGCGAATGCTGACGTACTGCGAGCCGCGGTCCGAATGGCAGACGAGAGCATCGTCCAGGGCATCGAGCACGAAGTCTGTTCGCATCGAACTGCTCACCCGCCAGCCCACGATGCGCCACCGGTCCGGGCCCTTCCCTCCGGGGCGCGTTTTGCTGCACGCCCATCGATAGTACTACGACCCGATCCGTCACCCTGGCACCTATGCCCGCATTTCCCACTCGCGATTATAGCGGGCATCTCCTTGACGGGCTTTCTCCGCCGGGTGCCGAGGGCTTCTCCAGTTTCCACGCTATCCTTCACACCATGTCACCGCTGATACCCCGCCGGTGAGAGCTGCCGCATCGGACTCGTTTCGGACAACTCTTGCTGCTTTCGCGCGTTATCGACCGTCTCAGCCACCGGGTTTTCGTGTGACGAGGCTACATCTGCATTCACTGCACGTTGCAACCTGGTGCGTTGCATATACTCCTTTCTGAGCATACTGTCGGAGGCCTCCGTCATCTTGCTTTCGCGCCATGACGCCTCCCAAGCTACGAGGCTTGAGTCTTTTGCCTCGGTCGGACTTTCACCGACTGGATAATGTCCTTAGCTGGACACACCGATGCGCCAGCGCTGGTGATAAAGCTCGCGGAACGCGGCAGCGGGATAGCGCTGGGTGTCGAGCAAATTGGTAATCAGTACGCGCACCTTACCCGCTGGCGAGACCTGCCGGATCAGGCGCACGGTCTGCAGGGAAGCCAGGCATGCGTAGTCGCGCGCATCGTTGCGGGCTGGCGCAGGGAGTGTGACGATGACCTCGTCGCGGCCGGAGCGGACGAAGTGCTGCACGGCAGTGAAGCCGCTGCCATCGACGTGCATACAGAACGGCAGTTGTCGTTGGTTGAGCAAGGTTGAGGCGGGAGTCCATGTACGGATATAGAGCTGCAACCTATTGTCCGCCAGAGCACACGAAATCCCTGCGCAAACGGGAGTCGTTCATATAGTCATGCCAAGATACGGAGAATTAAAGTATTCATCAGCCCCAGGGCTTCGTATAACTACTGCAACATTTTTCAGCGGACCGTAACTCAAACTGCGGCCGGAGGGAGAAGAAAAAATGAACAAGGAAGACATTATCGAGGACTTGAAGGCGGCTTTGAAACGAGTAGCCGATAACGGCCACACGATAATATCTCCCGCTGCCCTCCGGGCGTTCCTAGCAGAAGAGGAGCCTTTAGTGACGAATCTACCGTGGCCAGATGAGGCGGAGCATCGGGAAAAAAACCGAAATAAACTTATCTTGTCGGCCACAGCCCCAGACCCTGGGGAAAGTTACAAGGCAGCGATTGAGGCAGGCCAAACAGCCATCAACGTAGCCATTTTATTAAACGGCGGTGCTGCAGTCGCATTTCTGGCTTTTCTGGGTAGCATCTTGAGCCGAAGCCCCCTACCCAATTTTGGGGCCATGATTTTCCCCCTATTTATTTTTGCCTGCGGCGCTTTAACCGCTGCCAGGGCATCGTTTCAACGTTATTGCAGCCAGGACGTCTTTACGGATGTTCACATCTGGGCGTCTACAGGGGAGCGGTCGCGGGGCGAACGAGACGAGCGCCGGCGTATCGCCAGAGAATTTCAAGAGAAGGCAGTAAGCAATTGCAGGGACTCACTACGCCTATTCTTTGGGGGGCTTGTAATGGGCATTGTAGCACTCAGTTTTTGGCCCTCTGCGCCTTCGTCAACAACGGCTTCATCACAGGGCCAGGCGGTTCATCAGTTCAGAGCCGAGCGATGTCTCCGGCCGCCAGCCGTGGAGATAAAGTCAAAAGCTTACGAAGGTCCCAGCCGTGGCAAGCCTTTGCGTGAAGCACACCGCCCACTTCCCCAATTTCCATCCAGCTTACCCCTCGAGAGCCGGCAACGGATGGTCCTATGAGGGAGAGCCGCGCCAGCTGGCAGGGGGTACCGCAAGGTGGTGAGCGGCACGGCGCGCGGCGTCGATCGGTGCCAAGAGCAGTGGGCGCGACGGCAAAGCGGCCGGCACTATGTGGACGGGATCGTTCGCCGGCCCCCTCTCAGGTCAGCCCTTCGGCGTTGCGGCGTACGCACGAAACACCCGGCTGCCAGCAACGGCCATCGTCAGCCGATACTTAATTTTCGTTGCCGTCTTGCCGTCAGGAGAGAGTTATAAGGGGGCCGCAGGCACGCCCTGTTCATCATTCGCGGTCGGCCCTTGGCCACCGGCCTTCCGCCGAGCGCCCGTCCGCTCGCGCGGCGCCACGCGCAATTCCGCCGGCCAGCTGGCGCGCGAGCGCCGCTTCGGCCTCGGCCCGACGCTGTGCCGCGGCCAGGTCGCCGGTGGTCCGCTGCTGCGCCTGGTCGGCGGTCGCGCGGTCGGCTGGTACCAGCCGGGGCAGCCTGCAGGATAGATTTAGATCGCCTCGTTACTCGGCGCGATCGTGCAGCTGGTGATCTACGGCATGGTGCGCGGCAAAGGCTGATCGACCTTCACCACATCAACGTCGGCGCCTTCTGTCACGCCGGCAGCGTCCGGCGGCGGCGCCGCCACGGTTGCCCGCGGCAGCCGGATTTCCTGCGACCGGTCGCGGCAGCGCAGCAGCGCCTGCTGGCTGCCCGGCGTGGCCATGGCGGCCACCTGCGGCGCCATGTAGCGCAGCAGGCGTACCGCCAGCGCGCTGGTAAAGCTGTACCTGGCAGCATAGGGCTCCCTCACGCTGAGGGTGACGGTGCCAAAATAACGCTCGCCAAGTGTAAAGACAAAGGTCGCCGAACGAGTGACCGAGCGTGACGAAATCAGCCGCCCGCCCGGCGCATACACCTGGAAGCGCTGGTCACCGGTACCGGTCTTGCCGGCCACCGGCAGCGGCGCCCCGTTCTTGCCCGGCACGGCAAAGGCGCCCAGGATCGATTTGGCCGTGCCCCGCTCCACCACATCCAGCATCGAGCGCCGCACCACCGCCGTCACTTCCGGCGCCAGCAGCCGCTTGCCCGGCCCCGGCTGCAGGAGAAAGCGCGTCGCATAGGGGGTGTTGGCGGCAAACTCCAGGCTGCGCACGGTGACCGTCTGCGTGGCGACGCCGTCGTTGAGGATGATGCCGGCCAGTTCCGCCAGCGCCGCGGGACGGTCGCCCGACGCGCCGATGGCGGTGGCGTACGAAGGCGTCAGCGAATCGAACGGATAGCCCAGCCGCCGCCAGCGCCGCGCAATGCCCTGGAATGCCTCCTGCTCCAGCAGGGTGCGGATGCGGTTGTCCTGGCCATACTTGCTGTGCGAGCGGAACAGCCACCGGTATACCGTCTGGCGCTCGGCCGTGCTGTCGCGCAGGATCTGCGACAGCGTGGCGTCCGGATGCTTGCCCAGGTATTCCACCATCCACAGCTCCAGCGGGTGGATGCGCGACAGGTAGCCCCGGTCGTTCAGGTTGAACTTGTCCTTGCCGTATTTGCGGTAGAGCGCTGGCAAGTCTTCGCCGGCCAGCTGCTTGTCGCCCAGGCGTGCGCGCATGATGCGGATGTAGCTGTCCTCGTCCAGGCCCGGGCGCGCGCTCAGCAGCGTCACCGACAAGCGCACCGCATTCAGGTGCGGAGTGGTCATGCGCACGCGGCCCAGCAGCGTGGCCAGGCGCTGCTCCGAATTTTTGCCGCGGTAGTGCTGGTAAAAGCCCGTCATATAGGCGCTACCCTCCTGGTCGGCAAAGCGCTCCAGGTAGGCAAGGCGTTCGGGCGAACTCCGATCTTCAAAAATATCGCTCATGTCCGGCCTGGCGTGGAACATCTCATAGCGCACGATGTCGCGCATCAGGCGGATGAAGACCAGGTTGACCGAATGCTGGAAGCCCGCGCGCACGGTCATGATGCGCTCGCCTTCCCAGCGCTCGAAGTTGGAGAAACTTTGCCGGCCGCCGCCAGTGAAGAAGCCTTCGCCCGTGCTGCCGGAGTACTTGCGCTCCATCGCCGCCTCCAGCATAGGCGTCAATTCGCGATCCTCCGGCGAACGCGCCTTGCCCAGGTAATCGACCGCCCAGCGGCTAAGCGCGTCCTGCGTCGCCAGCCTCACTCCGGCCAGCTCCGCGCGGCTCATGGCGGCATAGCGGTCATGGAGTTCGGTGATGATCTCCAGGTAGGTCACCAGCGTGCGCAGCTTGGCCGTGGAACCCAGGTTGAGCCGGGCGCCGCTGTTGATGTCGAAAGGCTGGTCCACGTTGTCGGCCTGCACCCGCACCACGCTGGCATTGCCCACGCGCTCGAACAGCGTGAAGCTGGCCGTCAGCCTTGATGGATCATCCTGGTCGCGCAGCATATTGTGCCCGTACAGGCCCATCCTGCGGGCGTCGTCCTTATCGCGCATGCGCATCAGCGTATCGGTGGCAATGCGCTGCGCCTCACGGTTGATGGTGCTGTCCGTGGTCAGGTCCAGGCGGTCCATGTCGTAGCGGCTGTCGACACCAATAAGCCGGCCAATGTCCGCGCGAACGCGGTTGACGGCCTTGCGCGTGACGAAGGGCTCCTGCTCTGGCCTAGCCGGCGGAGCGGCCTTGCCCAGCGGTTGCCGCAGCGCGGTATCGCGCAGCTCCGGCGTGATGATGCGGTTGGCCGCCAGCAGGCGCAGGTAGCTGCCGGTCAGCGCGTCCAGGTTGGTGTCGTCGCGGCGCAGGTGGTAGGACGGCCGGCGCTGCGAGATGATCAGCGATAGCGCCCGCTTGAAGGCCTGCGCCTCATGATCGCTCGGCGCGCGCGGATCCATCTGTTTCATCAGCCGGTTGAACTCGCCGAAATCCTCGCCGTACCAGACCCACAGCGCGTCACCGATGCCGTTGATCTCGCCAAAGCCCGCGCGCGCCGACAGCGGCACCGTGTTGAGGTAGTCGACCACGATGCGTTCGCGGGCGCGCTGCGTGTCCGGTCCGTCCATATAGGCGCGCAGCGAAGCCGAAGCCATCTGCCGGAGCTTCTCGGAAATCGACTGCGTGCGGCCCTGCGGCGAATGCCGGTATTTCTCGATCTGGGTGGCAAGCGTGCTGCCTCCAGGGGATTCGTGGGACTTGTCGGCCAGCCGGATCGCCTGGTCGATCACCGCGCGAGACAGTCGCTTCCAGTCCAGCGCTGGGTTCATGCTCGGGTACTCGGGATTGAGCAGCCCCTGGTTCTCGACGAACAGCAGCGCACCGACCAGCACCGGCGGCACCGCGGCGAAGTCTGCATACTGCCGCTGCGGATAGCGTTCGAACACCAGCGTCAGGCCATTGCAGTCGCGCAGCGCCAAGCCGGCCTGGTTTTTTTCGCGGTACGGAGGAATGATGCCCTGGTCCATCAGGCGAACCATCTCGGGCGACATGCGCGCCTGCTCTACGGGCACGTAGCCGCGCTGCGTCAGCCGCTCGGCGAACAGCGGCAGCCGCCCGTAGCCCAGCCGCGCGTCGTAGGGGCCGGAATGCGGGAAACGGATGCTGTCGCTCGCGCCGGGCAGCACCTCGAAGGTAAGTTGCTTGTTCAACTGGCCTAGTAGGCGCGCCTGCCATTGCGAATTGCGCACTTCGCTGGCGACTAGACCATAAACAAAATACCCGCCCCCGCAGAGGGCGACCGCCAAGCCAGCGAAAATCCAGCCACGTCGTGACACGTTTCGGCCATCCCATTGTACCGGCGCCCGCCAACACGGTGGGCATGCTGGCCCCAAGCGCAAGTGGTGCGCGCCTTCGCGCGCACCACTTGCTCTAATATTACTAGGATCGGAGTTGGCATGCTGCAAGTGTGTAGCCGCGCGCGCAACTGTCGCCGGGCATCATCGGGGCGTGAAACCCATTTTCCACAAGTGCGGCCCGCGACCGGCAGGCTGCGCAGGGCGTTTACGGCGCATTCAGCCCGCACCGGGGGCGCCGAACGGATAGCCGGTATCGTTGTAGCTGTGCATCAAGATACGGTGTTTGGACAGGCGAAAGTCGTCCCTGCCTGCGTACGTTTGGCGCTGCCTGCTTCCTTCCCCTCGGCAAGCGCCGATATCCACCTTGCTGGCGGCGCCATGCCTGGACCTATCGATCTGGCCGAAGTGTTTGTAGATATTGGGAATGCCATTCTTCGCCTCATCGCGGCCCAGCATGTCGTCGTGTTTCGCATCATCGGCAATAGACCGCTCGTCAAACCTTGCCAGCGTCTGGCGGCAAAGGCCGCGAAGGCCACCGAGTCCGGGTCAAGACTGCCTTGCTGGCTTTCAACCTACGGTTTGGCAAAGCGGCTTACTCAAAGAATTTGTAGCGAAGCGGATGCAAGATTTCACGCCGTGCCTGCGCCCATCGGACGGCGCCGACCACTGCGCTAAAAATCCTCCGGTCTAGCGCAAATTCCCCGTATGCCCCAGCGAGTATCGACCAGGCTGCGGCCACACCGTCAGCCCGTGCGGTTCGCAGCCGACCTTGATCTTGTCGACGCTGCCCGTGGCTGTGTCAATGCGGTACACCACATCGTCGAACCGGCCGGATAGCCACAAGTATTTACCGTCGGCGCTGACGTTGCCCATGTCAGGGCTGCCGCCCCCCAGAATAGGCCAGGTTTTGGTGACGGTGCGGGTGGCGAAATCAATCACTGATATGCTGCCTTTGCCGCCCGGCGTGCCGTGGACCTTGTTTGTGCCACGGTTGGTCACGTACAGGCTTCTGGCGTCGCGACTGGGATACAGACCATGCGCGCCGATGCCAGTGGCAATAAAGCCAACCTGCTTGAACGATTCGCCATCCACCACATGGACACCATCGGCCATCATATCCGCCACGAAAAATACCTTGCCGTCTGGCGATACCCGCACGTCTTGCGGCATGGCCTTGGCGGCGCGGTCTTCGCCGCCAAGCTGACCCGGGTCAAGTATCCTAGCCTTTCTCTTGCGCGATGTCGCGAACAGGACGTCCGGTCGATCAAAGTATTTGCTCAGCTTGAGGATGCCCGCTAAGCTCCGATTCACTAGGTCGATCTTGATGACTGCCCCATCGAATTCGCAGGTGAACAGCGCGAACCTGCCGTCAATGGAGAAATCACCGTGATTGATGCCGCCGCACTTCGGCGTGAGTATCGAATATTGCAACTTCATGCTGCGCGGTTCACGAAAGTCTAGACGCTTGTACGCCTCGGCCACCACGATGGCCGATTGCCCATCTGGCGACCAATATAGATTGTAGGGATCTTCCACCCGGATCGATTTACCTGGTTTGCCAGTGTTGGGATCGATCGGCGTCAGACTACCATCGCGGCGGCCTTCGGCGTTGTTGGTTACCCACAGCGTGCGCAAGTCCCATGCGGGCACCACATGCTGTGGGTTGACGCCAACGTTGATGGTATCGATTACCTCAAGCGTGGCCGGATCGATCACCGACACCGTATTGGACGTGTGGTTGGGCACGTACACCCGCTCCAAGGCCTCAGTTACCGCTGGGCTCATGCGGCTAACCCCCGCCTCGCTGTATAGATTGCTCGAATCAGGCACAGCCGGCATGTCGGCCACCGTCGCCATTGGTCCTTTTTGCATAGGCGCTTCGGCTGGCAGCGGTGCTTTTGCCGGGCTCGCGAAGGCCGGCTTGACCACCGACCAAGCAGATGCCGCTACGGCGACCACCGCTACCAAAGTCGCGACCACGGGATTCTTGGGCATGCTCAATCTCACATTCTGGGAAGAAAATGATCGCTCAACGCGAAAAACTCCCGGTCAGTGCGACTGTCGGAATGTTGGCCGCCGTTGAATGGCATCGGCAGCAGCCCTCGTCGAAATCTTTTAGACGTGGTCCGGGGTGTCGCCACTTGTGGTCACAATTCGGGGTGCTCGCAGGGCTGCGGGTCCAACTACTAGACGGGCTCGGGGCACCAAGCACAAGCCGCCCTCGTTACCGAGACCAACTACCATCTTATTCTGTCCCAGATGCCGTGCACGGGCCGCCAGCCCGTTTCATCCTACGGGGTCGGACGTGTCCGATGGACAACTAGACAGCAGCGTCGCCGCGCTCACCCGTTCGAATTCGGAGAATGTCCTCTAAATCGGAAATCGCAATCAAGCCATCATGACGGTTGCCAGTGTAAGCAGCGGCACGTATGGTACCCACTATTCCCTCTAGGTGCTCATCTGCGCAAAATATCAATAGAACCACCTGATCGTGGGCGTCGGGGTTCCATTCGGAGCCAGTGAAAGCATGGTGCTGGCCGGTCCCTCGCGGATGCCCTCGTGCATGAAACAATGTAAAACCAGGCAAATGGTCAACTTCGTGTAAGGCGGCTTCGACGCTCTCCAGGCGATGTGGTGGCAGAACTACAATTACTTGTTTCATAGCGGCCCCTATCAACTATCTCTCTTTCGATCTCAATCGAAGTCGATCCATATGGTAATTTTCGTTCACAGCAGGTAGTTTGTCCACGAAGAGGCGCCGGATAACTGCCGGCCGGTGGCTCCGAAGGTCTCCGGTCAGAGGGACAGCGGCGATGCCACTTACCGGATTTTTGTGAACAACAGAAGAGCAGGAATTAGTGCAAGTTTTGACGGGACCGGGAGCGCCGGCGCCGGTGGGTCCGCAGAAGAGAAGCTGGATGTGCGAGGGCTGGAACCTGGCAAGACAGTGTCGACGGTGGCCCGCCAGCCTGGCATGAGCCCCAATCTGCACTTTGGCCTGGTGCAAGCTGTACCAAGATGGGAGCCGTTCGGCGATCAGTGCCGGCGAGGCGATTGTGCCGGCGTCGGGACTGCATGAGGCTTTGAAGCAGGTCGCCGACTTGCAGCGCCTGCTGCTGCAAGGCAGTGGAGTGCCACCACGGCCTCAGCACAGGCATCACGGCAAAGTGGCACGAAACAAGCTTCGTTTGCGCCCCACCGATTTCATACCAGCCCCGAAACGATCGATGCCGATGCCAGACGAAGTGAAGGCCTTGCCGTCTGCGTCCAGTGTCATTGCTACCATGGCGCCTGGTGTTTTTCTGAGGCATTCTCTGCTCACGGTCGCATCGGTGCATCTATTTCATCATATCACTCGCGCTGCCCGGTTATTTCTTGAACCACGGCACGATCTCAGACGTCCGCCGCCATCAAGTCGTTGCTCGGCCTCGTGCTAAAAATCTCGCGGCCGGTTCTGGCCAGATGGCACCTAGTCTAGGAAGGCGTGCAGATCCCCATGTTGGCGACGTGGTCCGTGTTCGGCCAAGTGAAACGCACACGCGCCGGTGACACAGTCTCCGAGTCGCTTGGTTACCGGTCAGCTCTGCGGTAATCCCTGATTCGCCATACATCATTGCGACGCGAGCGCCGCTCACGCCGCATTTGCAATGCCGGGCGCATCGCGGCTCCTTTGCGAACGAATATCTGCTACGCGCCACGGGGCGCGCAACTGACTCAGGCGCAGTTCGACGCCCTTGTAGTCGGCCTACCCTGGCAGCGCCTGGAGGACCTGCGCGCCATTACACGGTTATGACGATGAGCCCGGCGCGCTGACAGCATAAATCCGGATGGCGGTGTTGCCCGGTGGCTGGCACGAAGGCCCTATCCTGAACCTGCGCCAACGACAAGACCAAGACCTTCAGCGCCTCGCGCCAGAGGACGTCTTGGCTGGCGCAGCAGATTCTCGCGCACATCCAGCTGCAGGAACGAGGTCAAGCTCAAGGACGTCAAGATCGAGAAGAGACGAGGCCAGTCTGCAAGTGCAGTTGCAGCAGATTAAGGGTTAGCCCTCTGCCGAAGACAAGACCAAGTCCAAGCGCAAGCCCCGTCGCCAGCCACTGCCTGCCCACCTGCGCCGAGTCGAGCATCACCACGGGCCCGAGGACACCCACTGCCCAACACCAGGTTGGGGACGGGCGGCCATGGTACGAGGACGTTAGGAGCATTCCAGTCCCGTGCCGGGCCCGGCGTGGGCAGAGAAACTGAGATGAGCTATACCGGTGAACGGTAGCGCCGCGATGACCGACCGCCCAATGGTGCGCGCTCGCGGCATGCACGCCGTGGAGTGAGCTGGGGTTACCCCGTTTTATCGGACAGATCTGCTATTGGAATGTTAGGTCGATGGGCGGTCTCCTTGTGATGGGGCAGTGTAAGCCCGGTGTAGCGACGGATGCATGACGCCGACTGGCAGCGTCTCAAAACTGTGCAGCCGATGTGGGTTGTACCAGTGTTTCCAGGATCGGTCCCCGATATGGGCGACCCGCAGGTTGTGCAATACCAGCAGCGAACGAATCCGGTTGGTGTGGGACGTGCGTTCGAGCCTGAGCCGCCCGAGCTCGCGGTGCAAACGCCGCTCATCTTCCTGCTGTGGTGTCGGGACTCGCGCGACTGCCCACAGGCGCCGCTCGCCGGCGTGGTAACGCATCAACATCGAGAGCATCTTGTCGCCGTCGACACGGTCGGTCTTGGCGCGTCGGGCGCGGCGGTTGACTTCAATGCTGGCCGAATCCACGACCAGGTTAGCGATGCCTTGTTCCGTTAACCAGCGATGCAGCCAGAAGCCATCGCGGCCGGCCTCGTAGCAACTGCGCACCGGGGCTAGCGGCGCCAGGCCGCAGCGAGCTTTGGCCTTGGTGATCACTTGCAGGACTGCATTCAGGTCACCAGCAAGTAGCGTATGCCGGCTCGGTCCACGCACGCCGTCGCCCAGCGACAGCTTCCAGCTCTTGTCGCCCAGTTCGAAAGCCATGTACAGCCAGCCGGTGATCGTCGTATTCTGCCCCTGAAGGGCTGTGTCAGCCGTGTTCATTTGCGTGCTCCTTTCGAGAAACGAGACTGCGAATCTTCGTTTTACTCCAGGGGCTTGCCTCCGCGGCCCTTCATAGTATCTCCAGCTCAGCGAAGTCCTGACCGACGTGATGGGCATGACCGGGCAGGCCATCGTGCGGGCGATTGTCGCGGGCGAGCGTGACCCCGCGGTCCTGGCGCAGCACCGCAATCGTCGCGTTAGGGCCAGCGTGGCCGACATCCAGCGCGCACTGACCGGCAACTGGCGCGAGGAGCAACTGTTCGTGCTTGGGCAGGCGCTAGCGATGTTCGACAGTCTGGCCCAGCGCATCCTCGAGTGCGACGCCAAGATCGAGGCGTTGCTGGTGCCGCTGGGCCGTCACGAGCTCGAACTCGGCGGGCCGGGCAAGCGGCGCGGCAAGAACACCCCGGAGTTCGATGCCCGCACCGCGCTGGCGCGCTGGGCTGGCGTGGACCTCACGCGCATTAATGGCCTGGCGGTCACCTCGGTGATGACGATCCTCTCAGAGATCGGCACCGACCTCAGCCGCTTTGCCAACGTCAAGCACTTCTGCTCGTGGCTGGGCCTGTGTCCCGGCACCAAGATCAGCGGCGGCAAGGTACTCAGCGCGCGCACCAAGCGTTCCACCAACCGGGTACGCCAAGCGCTCAAGCTGGCCGCGATGAGCCTGTCGCGCAACGACTCGGCGCTGGACGCGTTCTACCGCCGCCTGTGTGCCCGCATGGACAAGCCCCGGGCCAACACCGGCCAACACCGCGGTCGCCCACAAACTCGCGCGCATGGTGTACTTCATGCTGACGCGCGGCGAGGCCTTCGTCGACCAAGGCCAGCAATTCTATGAAGAGCAGCAGCGCCAGCGCAGCATCGCCGCCCTCAAGCGCCGCGCCACAGCCTTGGGCTTCCAGCTCAATCCGGTGCCGGTGGCCACTTGAACCCAGCCGCCTTCAGTTGTGTTTCTCGGGAGAAGTTGGATATCGTGCCAGTTCTTCGTGCACATCGCGCCCAGATTGCGAGCCCGTAATGTTCCGGCAATCCCCGGGCAATGACGTCCCTCCATACTGCAACAAGCAAGTCTTGCCGTGCTTGTCAGCACCAAGTACTGGAAGCGTCCGCCGCCAAGGTGTCACGTGTACGCACGCCGTAATACGAGGTATGCATGAGAAAATTTTTGGTCTGTGCGGCGATTGCGGTGACTTTTCCGGGTCCCATTTGGTCGGCAGACTACCCGGAGGGTTGGCATGAACCTCCGGGGCATCCGAGTCCCCCGCCCGCGTATGCAGGGAACTCAGTCGATAGGCAAGGCCTCCCTACGGATATCGAGAAAGGCAATGCCCCAAGCCTTTCTATTGCGCTTGCCGCGAACCCGCGTCACAGGCTGATAAGACACGGATCAGATTCAAAGCCATCATCCGCCAATGCGCAACCCTGTCAACAGGGAGCTTCGTCTCCCGCTGGTCTCCCCATTCAAGAGGCCCCACGCTGATCGCGTAGTATGAGCGGCTAGGAGGCTGCGCGGCAGAGCCGTGTGACCGGTTTTTTGTAGAGCGCTGACGATGGCGGCGGCGCTCTCCGCAATTGGCAAGGCGTCGGCGCCAAGGATGCCAATCTTGCGGCGCGCAGCGTGTTATGACGACTGGGGTCCTCTTGAGTCACCCCATTCAGCTTCGTCCTCACAGATACGCCATTCGCCTCAGATTCAGCGCCATGCAGACGAGTTTCCACTCCGCCTTCACCTTGTCGATGCCCCTCATGCTGAACTGGCGGAATCCCATCACGGCCTTGATCCAGCCATTCGGGGCTTCGACGATCGCCTTGCGTCGGCGGTAGGCCGCCTCGCCCTGTTCCGTTTTCAACTTCACCGCCATCGCCGCCGTGTGCGGATGGGTCTGGGCATTGACCTTGGCATCCTCACGCCCCTCTCGACCCAGGGCAACGATGACCTCGCCGTGGTGATCGGCGACCTTCGCCAGGACTGCCTCGCTACGGAATCCCGCATCGGCCAAGGTCTGTGCCGGCATTTCGCCGGTGTTGGACTTTACCGCCGCCAGCATTCCCGGTAGCGCCTGGCTGTCCGCGGCGCAGTTGGTCAGCTCCGCCGCCACTATGAACTGGTGCGCGGCATCCACCGCCGTGTACCCGTTGTAGCTCTGTTCGAAGCCGCCGCTGGCGTGTTTCATGATCCGGCTGTCCGGATCAGTGAAGCTCTCCTGATCACGATCATCCGGCATACCGAACTCGCGCTTGTACGATCCACCGCCCTTGTCCGAGCCATCCGGATGGCGAGGCCGGCGGCCATCGTTCTCGCTGCGCCCCCGCGCCAGATCCTCTTCGCGCTGACGCGCTTCCAGGCGCGCCTTTGCCGCCTGAATTGCCTCCAGGCGCTTCTCACGGCGAGAGATCTCGGCAGGAATGTCCAGTTCCGGCTCGTTGCGCTCCTGCTCGTCGGTGGCCTTGGCGCGATCCAGCAGCGCCTTGATCTCGGACTTCAATTCGTCCTCGGCCTGCTTCATGCGCTTGTAGCTCATTGCCTTATGGCGGCTGGCGTTGGCTTTCACTTTCGTGCCGTCCACCGCAATCGTACCCAGCTTCACCAGCCCGCATTCGCGCGCCAGTTGCACCACCTGCACAAACAAATTCTCAAGCTCGATCAGGTGCAGAGCACGGAAGTCACTCAGCGTGCGGTGGGCTGGGAAGTTTCCGGCGGCCAGCACACGAAAAGCGACATCCTCGTGCAGTTTCCTCGCCAGCTTGCGCGAGGAGAACACACCGGTCGCGTAGCCATAGATCAGCACCTTGACCATCATCGCCGGATGAAAGGGCTGATTGCGCGGGCCGCCGCCGGCATACCGGCCGTGGAATGCGGACAAGTCCAGCGCATCGACGGTCTCGCTGATGAAGTAGGCGAGATGCCCTTCAGGTAGCCACTCTTCCAGAGAAGGGGGCAGCAGATAGGATTGGTCGGGTTGATAAGGAAGGTAACTGGCAGCCATGCCCGTATTGTCCTCGATCTTTCGCCGATTTGGCTTCTGCCGCGCAGCCTCCTAGGGCCGCATGTCCCGATACATCTTAAGCATGCCTTTGTGCTCCTCCGCGGTCTTCTGGGTGGAAAACTGCATGCGCATAGCGTTCTCCGCGAAAGCCACACGTTCAACATCCATCTCGACTGTCCATGCTTGACGAAAGAGCAAGTCTTCGGTAACAGCGGGCTTGGTGGCTTCCATGTGTCGTGTCGACGTGGTTACTCAAGGGAACTGGTGGGTGTTGCCCATCGCCCGCTCCACCTCCGCGCCAAAGTCGATATCCCTGGCTTTGTAGTTTGGCGTGTCTGCGTTGGCAATATTCGAGCCAAGCAATTCGAATCTCCGAGTTCGGAGCCGAAGCGCCTGCTCGTGAATGTTCTCTTCGCTTCGCGCATATTTGGCGACGTATCCGCTATCGGTCATCTCGTCCACTCGGTCTGAAGCGCGCAGCGAATTCGGACCGCAATGCCGGCATCTCCACAAACAGGCGGCACTTCCAGGCAGCTTCACATTACAGATTTGCAATCTGATCGCCGTCTGCTTTGCGGGCCCAAGCGTTTGCTCACCTGATTGATCGAATAGCGCGGAGCGCTGTAGTAGCAATGCCAAAACTGGGGCCTTGTAATAGCTTCGCAATGTGACAGCAATCTGCGCGTTTTTATACTCGCCCCTCAATTGACCTTGCAAACGTGACAGAGGGGGATTCGCGCAATCACTCGGATGACGGTATCCATGGCTCTTGGGGGGTGATCGGCTACGAGCGTGAAGCCGCCGGCAGAGCGGCCGGTGGGCGTACCCACATGCTCGCGCAGGCGCAATTCCAAAAAGGGAAGATGCGACGCGCGTGAGCGGACTTACTACGGCCGCGAGCATTTGGATGGCAGCCGCAATCGGCGTTGCTGTGGACTTGGGCACGCGATAACTGCTGCTGTCGCGACCAGCTATACTCTTCTTGTACTCAGCCTGTTTCGACTCCGGAAAGACTAGCGGATATCAACGCACCGGCAATGCTTAAAACTCGTAACCAACAGAGAAACAGCCATGGGAATCCTTGACCGGATATTTGGTGGCCATCATGGTGGGGGCCACCACGGTGGTGGCGGGCATCACGGCGGAGGCTATGGCGCTACTCCGGGCGGCTATGGCAATGTTCCACCGCCCCCAGGCGGCGCGATTGCGTGTCCTAGCTGTCGGGCCGTCAACGCAGTCGGGGCCCGGTTTTGTCAGCAGTGCGGCACTTCGCTGGCGCCGTCTGCTTGTGCGCAGTGCGGCACGACGTTACAGGCCGGGGCCAAATTTTGCGGGCAATGTGGCAAGGCTGTAGCCTAAACACAGGGCCGCTCGCATGGCTAGCCCCCGTGAGCAAGTCCTTGCGCTGACCCTCATTCCGGCGGTCGCCACCGTTTTGGGCGGCGCAATCGCTGTATGGCGAACGCCCAGCGAAACCGTACGGAGCGTGATTCAGCACTTCGCCGCCGGTGTTGTGCTGGCGGCTGTGGCCGGCGAGTTGTTGCCCGAGATGACCAGGGAGCACCAACCGCTCGGAGTCGTGATCGGCTTTATCCTCGGTGTTGGGTTGATGCTGTGCGTCAAATTAGTTGCCGAGCGTATTGAGGCACGCGATGAGGCAACATCGGGCGGCAAGGTCGGCCTGCTGGCTGCCGTGGCCATCGATATCTTTATCGATGGCTTGCTGATTGGCGTGGGATTCGCCGCAGGTGCCCGAGTTGGAACCTTGCTTGTAATCGCGCTGACGCTTGAGCTGCTGTTCCTAGGTCTCTCCGTGGCCACGAGCCTTGCTCAGGCCAACTGGGGGCGAGGACGCAACTTGCTCAGCGTCGCAAGCCTGAGCAGCGTGGTCGTTGCGGGAGCCTTGTTGGGCATCGCGCTGCTGGGCGGGCTTTCAGGAGTCGCGCTGGAAATCGTGCTGTCATTTGGCGCCGCAGCCCTAATGTACTTGGTGGTGGAAGAGCTACTGACCGAGGCGCACGAAGTCCAAGAAACTCCGTTCATCACCGCTGCTTTCTTTGCAGGATTTGTCTCCCTGTACCTTTTGGAACTGATGGCATGATAACGGTACGACCCTGTCAGCTGCGGCGGGGGCATGATGATGCCATGTTGAACTCTTTGTATTCGCCGTTCATCGTAGACACAACCAATTGGGCAATTAGTAGAGGATCGAATTCTTCGTGAAAGCTACGCGCTCTCGATCTGCTGTATTGCCGTCCGGACTTGTCTCCTTGATTGAGCGATGAACCCATGAATTGGCGCAAAGGATTGCGGCATCCAGGTGTCGCGGCGACGCTCGGGGCCGCACTGTTGTTCGGCGCGGGTACGCCATTGGCAAAGTTGCTGCTGAATACCGTCAACCCGTGGTTGCTGGCGGGCCTGCTCTACCCAATCCGAACGCCAGATCCTGTTCGAGCATCTGGACCGCCTGCAATCCGACGACTTGCTCTTGCTCGACCGCGGCTACCCCGCCCGCTGGCTCGTGGCCGTGCTCAACCAACGAAACATGCTTAGCGTGCGCTTTTTCCCGTAATGTGCAGCTCCCTAAACACAGCGCCGCATATCGGTTAGAGGGCGCCATTGTGCCGGGTTGGAGGGCGCCATTGTGCCGCTGCGTGCGGCTGTGCAACCGTAAGTCTCACGCCGATACCACCGACGACAACAACGAAAGTCCTTCCATGCCCGAAGCCCCCAAGCTCCGCCTTGACGTGCCGCTAGTGCTGCCCGACGTCGACGATTCCGAGGATCGCTGCGTCGGCCGACTCACCGATGCCCTAGCTGGCCGACCCGGCATCGCCGACGTCCACGTGCGTGTGGGCCCCGACGGCACACCCCAGTTGTGCATCCACTACGACCCTGATGCCATCTCATTGAGCCGGGTGCGCGAACTGGTCGAAGCCACCGGGGCGGACCTCAGCGCCCGCTATTCGCACCTCATCATCGTCGGCGACGAGCCAGTGCATGCGCGTGCCGCACGTCGAGTCGCTGACCGGCTGCGCGCGGTACCGGGCGTGCTCGAAGCCGACGCGGCCGCGTCTGGGGTGGTGCGCATCGAGTACGACCGTCAGCGCGTCAGCGAGCAGGCCCTGCTGCAGCAGGTGGCCGCGTTGGGAATGTGGCGTTCTTCGCCGACGGCTGGAGTCGTGTCGAGCGATGCGCATGGCGACCATCCCGCCAGCGACCGTGGGGACCACGGCCACGAGCTCGGCAAGGAAGAGAACGCCGGCCATGATCATGCCCACGGCGGCCTGTTCGGCGAGAACACCGAGCTTGTCTTCGCTACGCTGGCGGGTGTGCTGCTGGGCGCCGGCTGGCTAATCGAGCAGTCGGCCGCCCGAGCTTCGTGGCTGCCGACGGCCTGTTACATAGCGGCCTACGGCTTCGGCGGTTTCTTCACAGGCCGCGAGGCGGTCCAGAACCTTCTCGCTCGCCGCTTCGAGATCGACACGCTGATGTTGGTCGCAGCCCTTGGCGCGGCGGCACTGGGCCAGTGGGCAGAGGGTGCGCTTTTGCTGTTCCTGTTCAGCCTTGGACACGCGCTGGAACACTACGCGATGGGCCGAGCGCGCAAGGCAATCGAGGCGCTTGCCAAGCTCGCGCCCGAGACGGCCACCGTGCGGCGCGGCAAGTCAACGGAAGAGGTCGGCGTGGGCCAGCTGCAGATGGGCGACGTGGTGATTGTGCGCCCGAACGAGCGGCTGCCGGCCGACGGCGTCGTCGTCCTCGGCACGTCCAGCGTCAACCAGGCGCCAGTCACCGGCGAGAGCGTACCGGTGGACAAGCGTCCATTGTCCGATGCGAAGTCCGCCCTCACGGCGTTCGACCGCGTCGGCGCCGAGCACCGCGTCTTCGCCGGCACAATCAACGGTTCCGGGGCGATGGAGGTCATGGTGGCTCGCCTTGCCGAGCAGTCAACGATGGCGCGCGTCGTCAAGATGGTCACCGAGGCCAGGCGCAGCGCTCGCCGACACAGCAGTTCACCGAGCGATTCGAACGCGTCTTCGTGCCACTGGTGCTGGCACTGGTGGGGGTTCTGCTGTTTGCCTGGGTGGTGATCGATGAGCCATTCGCCACGAGCTTCTACCGCGCGATGGCGGTGCTAGTGGCGGCCAGTCCCTGCGCTCTGGCGATCTCGGTGCCTAGCGCGGTGCTCAGCGGCGTGGCTCGTGCTGGGCGCAGCGGCGTGCTCGTCAAGGGTGGCGGGCCGCTGGAGAACTTGGGTACGCTGAGTTCGATCGCGTTCGATAAGACGGGCACACTGACCGAAGGCAAGCCCCGGCTGACCAGCGTCGTGCCTGCGCAGGGCGTGGCCGAGGAGGAGCTGCTCGCCGTGTCGCTGGCGGTCGAGAGCCATAGCGACCACCCGTTGGCTGCAGCCATTGTTGCGGGGGCTCGCGAGCGCCTGGGTGATCTGGTTATTCTGCCGGCGGTGAGCGGCGTAAAGAGCATCACCGGCCGTGGTGTACAGGCACAGGTCGACGGCGATCTCGTGCACATCGGCAAGCCGGTGCTGTTCTCGGAACTCGCCGATGCGGCCATGCCGGCCGATGTAGCGGCCTCGAACGAGCAGCTCGTGGCATCGGGCAGGACGACAATGGTCGTGCGCAAGGACCGGCGCTTCCTCGGCGTGCTGGCGGTCATGGACACGCCCCGCGCGGGGGTGCGTCAGGTGATGTCGGACCTGAGCGGGCTCGGCATCGAGCGGCTGATCATGATTTCAGGCGACAACCAGCGGGTGGCCGAGGCTGTCGCCACCGCCGTGGGGTTGACTGAAGCGAAGGGGGACCTGATGCCCGAGCAGAAGGTAGAGGCAATTAAGGCTTTGCGTCTGGCGCACGGCAAGGTGGCGATGGTGGGTGACGGCGTGAACGACGCGCCGGCGATGGCCAATGCGACGGTGGGTATCGCGATGGGTGCCGCCGGGTCGGATGTCGCCTTGGAAACCGCCGATATCGCGCTGATGGCCGACGACCTTGGCCAACTGCCGTTCGCGGTCAGCTTGTCGCGCAGCACCAGCCGCATCATCCGGCAGAACCTGTTCGTCAGTCTGGGAGTCGTAGCGATGCTGATTCCGGCAACGATTCTAGGTCTGAACATCGGCACCGCTGTGCTGTTTCATGAGGGATCGACCGTGGTCGTTGTAGCCAATGCGCTGCGGTTGTTGGCCTATCGGGCGGCCTTTCCTGCGGCGGGCCAGGCAACGCTTGAGGCTGCGCCTGCCGCTTGACGGCTCGAAAACGCCCAAGCTCCCGTGGCAGCGACGCGGGGCGGACGAGCTACCTTCCAATGGCGCGGGGGCTTCGTGTATCTGATGGCGGTGGTGGACTGGGCCAGCCGCAAGGTGCTGGCCAACCGGCTCGCGATCACGCTGGAGAGCTGTCATGCTATCGATGCCCTCGTGGCGGCCTTTGCGAAACACCCACACACCGGAGATCATCTTCACAGGCTAGGGAAGCCAGTTCAATGCCACAGAATTCACCTGGGCAGCATCCCAGCCGTCGATGGACGGCAAGGGCAGTTAGCGCGGCATGGCTTGGGAGCCGGGTAGTCTGCCGCGCATCCACGCCAATTGCGACACGCTGCGTCAGGGAGCCGTGCTAGCATTGCGCGCCGCGTGCGCGCCCGCAGTGACTGTGATGCTTCCGGCGCTTCCAACTCGGCCGGCTTTCGCCCGAATCGGCGGTAATGCAACCCCAGATTTTCCCTAGGGCGGGGTGCGTTGTGATGGCGTCCAGTGACCGCGCGCCCTCGCAAGACCATCCATCCGTCGCGCTCTTCCAGGAGTTCTATGCGTAGTTCATCAACCTCGCGAATTGCCGCGCTGTCCGTTGGTGCCACCACCAGTGCCGTCGTCCTGGTCAGCCTGCTGATCCTCCTGGTCTGGTTCGGTACCCTCGACATGCGCCACCTGCTGCGCTCCGATGAAGGCCGCTATGCCGAGATTGCCCGCGAGATGTTCGTCACCGGCGACTGGGTGACGATCCGCTACCACGAACTCAAGTACTTCGAGAAGCCGCCCTTCCACCTGTGGGTGACGACGCTGGCCTACACGCTGTTCGGCGTCGGCGACTGGCAGGCGCGCCTGTGCGTGGCGCTGTCGGGCATGCTCGGCCTGGGTGTGTCGATGCTGGCCGCAGCGCGCTGGTTCGGCACGCGCGCGGCGCTGCTGACCGCGCTGGTGCTGGTATCGGCCCCGATGTGGAATATCGCCGGCCACTTCAATTCGCTGGACATGACGCTTTCGGGCGCCATGGCATGCGTGCTGGCCTTCATGCTGCTGGCGCAGCATCCCGAGGCCACGCCCACCACGCGCCGCAACTGGATGCTGGCCTGCTGGGCCGCCATGGGTGTGGCGGTGCTGGTCAAGGGGCTGGCCGGGCTGGCGCTGCCTGGCCTGGTGCTGGTGGTCTACACGCTGGTGACACGCGACTTCGGGCTGTGGCGCCGCCTGCATCCGCTGGCCGGCATCGCGGTGATGCTGCTGGTGACGGTGCCCTGGTTCTGGCTGGTGTCCGAGCGCAATCCTGAATTCCTGCGCTTTTTCTTTATCCACGAGCACTGGCAGCGCTATACCTCCAACGTGCACCAGCGCCAAGGCGCGATCTGGTTCTTCGTGCCGCTGCTGCTGATGGGCTTCCTGCCATGGCTGGGCCTGGCACCGCAGATGCTGCAGGCGGTGCGCGAGCGCGCGGGCGTCGCGCGCGGCACTTCGACGCGGCCGTTCCAGCCGGCATTGCTGGCGGCGCTGTGGGCCGTGGCGATCTTTGTCTTCTTCAGCCTGTCGGGCTCCAAGCTGCCCGGCTATATCGTGCCGATCTTCCCCGCGCTGGCGCTGCTGGCCGGCGTGGCGCTCGACACCGTGACGGAACGCGCCTGGCGCTGGCAGGTCAATGCCATGATCGCGTTCGGCATAGTGGGCCTGCTGGCGTGCCCGTTCGTCGCCATGCTGGACAAGCCGAGCACGCCCAATGTGGTCTATCGCGAATTTGCGCTGTGGATCGGCATTGCCTTTGCCGTGATGCTGGCCGGCGCGCTGCTGGCGCGCCGCCTGCTGCGCACGCGCGGCGTGTTCCCCAGCGGGGTCGCCTATGCGCTGACGATGTTCATTTGCTGTACGGTGGCGCTGCGTGGCCATGAAGCGATGGGCCGGCCGAATTCGGGCGTGGACCTGGTGCCCGCGATCAACGCCGTGCTGACGCCGGACATGCCGCTGTACAGCGTGGGGCTGCTGGACCACACGCTGCCGTTCTACCTGCGCCGCACCACCATCCTGGTCGCGCATCCGGACGAGCTGGAATTCGGCGTCGGCCAGGAGCCGCAGAAGTGGATCCCGACCATGGACGGCTTTATCGCCCGTTGGCAGGACGGGCAGCGCGCGGTGGCGATCATGTTGCCCGAGACATACAACGCGCTGGCCGCCCGCGGCATGCCGATGCACAAGATCGCCGGCGACCGCCGGCGCGTGGCGGTGGCCAATTTCGCGCTGCCGGGCCAGGGCCCGCAGGCGCAAGCCCAGGGACAGTAACCTGCCAGGATCCGCCGGCCAAAACCCGCAATACGCAGCGCCATGACGCTTTCGACTTTCGCTTTCATTTTTTCCGGCGTGCTGCTCAACGCGGCCGCGCAACTGTTGCTCAAGGCCGGCGTCAACGCCGTCGGCGGGCTGGTCACGGCGCTGCGCGTGCTGACCCAATGGCCGGTGCTGGCCGGTGCTGGCCGGACTGACGCTGTATGTCGTCAGCGTGGGCGTGTGGATCGTGGGGCTGTCGCAAGTGGACGTGTCGATCGCCTATCCGATGCTGTCACTGGGCTACGTGGTCAATGCCTTGGCCGCATGGTGACTGTTCGGCTACAGCTCGCTTGGCTGGCGCGAAGGCATGCTGTCGCACGCCGAACACATCGGGCGCGGCATCGTCAAGCTGCCGCTGTGCCCGGCGATGCAAGCCACCGACATGGAGCGGGTCTGCGCAACCCTCAGCGAAACATGCAAACGTCTCTCCCAATGAGCCCGGTCGAAGTTTTTTCGGCCGTCATTCCGGTCTACAACGAAGAAGACGGGCTGCAAGCCCTGGTCGACCGTCTGTCAGCGTCGACCGCCCCGACGAGAACATCTGGTTCTGGCGCGTGGCCGACACGGCCGCCGAACCGGGCATCCCGTTTGTCTACGGCGAGGATCCGGCCGACCCTGCGATCGCACAGGCCGTTCGAGGCGTGCCCGGCTGTCATCTTCTCGTTCGGCTACCGCGCCATGGCCGCGTGCCGGTCAACGGGGGCTCTGCTGAACGGCGAGACCGAGATCGGCGCCACGCTGCACGCGATGGAAGTCAGGCCCGACGCCGGTAATATCGTCGACCAGACCGCGGTGCCGATCCTGCCCGACAATACCGTGGGCGAAGTCTTCGAGAAGATCACGGTGGCCGCGGACCAGACCCTGTGGCGCGTGCTGCCCGCAATGCTCGCCTGGCAGACGCCGAAGCATCCCCGACGCCTTAGCCCAACTCATTTACCGAACCATCCAACAAGGGAAATCGATGAAAAAGGTCCTGATTCTTGGCGTCAACGGCTTCATCGGCCACCACCTGACGCGCCGCATCCTGGAAACCACGCCGTGGGAGGTCTATGGCATGGACATGTCGTCGGACCGCCTCGGCGACCTCGTCGAACACCCCCGCATGCACTTCTTCGAGGGCGACATCACCATCAACAAGGAGTGGATCGAGTACAACATCCGGAAGTGCGACGTGGTGCTGCCGCTGGTGGCCATCGCCACCCCGGCCACCTACGTGCGCCAGCCGCTGCGCGTGTTCGAGTTGGACTTCGAGGCCAACCTGCCGATCGTGCGCGCCGCGGTCAAGTACGGCAAGCACCTGGTGTTCCCGTCGACCTCCGAGGTCTACGGCATGTGCAGCGACGACGAGTTCGATCCCGAGGCTTCGCCGCTGGTCTACGGCCCGATCAACAAGCCGCGTTGGATCTACGCCTGCTCCAAGCAGCTGATGGACCGCGTGATCCACGCCTACGGCATGGAGCAGGGCCTGAACTACACCCTGTTCCGCCCGTTCAACTGGATCGGCGCGGGGCTGGACTCGATCTTCGAGTCGAAGGAAGGGTCCTCGCGCGTGGTGACGCAGTTCCTCGGCCATATCGTGCGCGGCGAGCCGATCAAGCTGGTCGACGGCGGTGCGCAGAAGCGCGCCTTTGCCGATATCTTCGACGGCGTCAGCGCGCTGATGCGCATCATCGAGAATCCGGGCGGCGTGGCCAGCGGCAATATCTACAACATCGGCAACCCGGGCAATATCCACTCGGTGCGCGAGCTGGCCGAGATGATGCTGAAGATGGCGGCGGACTATCCGGAATACGCCGACGAGGCGCGCAAGACGCGGATCATCGAGACCTCCTCGGGCGACTTCTACGGCAAGGGGTACCAGGACGTGCAGCACCGCGTGCCGAAGATCGACAACACCATCGAAGAGCTGGGCTGGAAGCCCGAGATCACCATGGAGCAGGCGCTGCGCCGCATTTATGAGGCGTACCGCGGCAAGGTGGTCGAGGCCCGCAGGCTGGTCGACTCTGCCAATTGAGTACGCGGCACTGATGGCACACGCCCTGTCAACACGCTGCGCGGCACGCGCGAAGGCGTGCCGAAGCTGCTGTCGTGAAGTGTAGATCGAATGGTCGCCTCCCGCCTCGGCGAATCGCAGACCGTGGCCAGCCCAGTCTCCGCCAGACCGAGCTCCCATGTGCCACAGTTTTGATTCTGTCGTCGCAGCCTGCCAAGGAGGATCCACATGGAACCGACCACAGTAGCCATCGACCTGGCCAAGCGCACTTTCAGGTTCATTTTGTCGAGCAAGAGAGTACGCAGCAAGAGGTGGCGGCGGAAATTCGGACAGTCGGCTAAGTGGAAAAGCTGGGGCCTGAGCCGGCCATAGTGGCAGGCATAAAGGACCCAGAAGATGACGAAACGAAGCAGACAGACCCACTCGGCAACCTTCAAGGCCAAGGTGGCCATGGCTGCGCTCAAGGGCGACAAGACGCTGGCGGAGCTGGCCCGGCAGATCACAGAGTGGAAGCAGCAGTTGCCCGGCAAAGAAGGCTTCGATCCGCCGCGCGTTTGCCGGGCCCAGGCCAGGAACGGCCGCCCACCAGCGACGCCGGCGCGGAATCCGTACCGTCAAGTCCGCCAGCCGATGCGTCAGCACAAAGCCCATGAAAGCGATATTGTTCAGTTCCAGCGGGCTCCATATGGCCGCGCCGCTCCGCGAACTTTTCCACCGGCAGCGATTCGCAGGTCATGGCCGCCTGGCTGACGAACAGGTCCTTGGCGACCAGGATGCGGCAGTCGGCGGGAATCATGTCGCCGGCCGAGAGGGACACGATTTCGCCCGGCACCAGCGCGCGGAGCAGGACTTCGGTCTTGGCCGGTGGTTTGGAGTGCAACTGTACGTTGAAGAACTGCGCACTGGCCGCTGCAATCTGGGCAGCCAGATCCCGCCGCACCACCGTGGCGGTGGTGCTTACCATTGCCTTCAGCGCCTCGGCCGCTTGATTCGAGCGGCGTTCCTGGACAAAGCAGATCAGTGTCGACAGGACCACCATCGTGCCAATCACGATAGTCGCCTTGATGTCCTCGGTCACATAGGAGATCGCGGCCAGCACCGTCAGCAGCAGATTGAACGGGTTCCGATATGAGTGCCACAGGTGCAGCCAGGCCGGCAGTGGCTTCTCGTGGTCGACCTCGTTGGGGCCGAAGTGCTTGAGGCGCTCTTCCGCCTCGGCGCCGGTCAAGCCGTCCTCGTGGGAGTGCAGGCGCACCAGCACCGCGGCGACGTCGTCCCTAGCTGCCCGCTGCAGGTCGCGAGTGAGGTGCTCCGGCATGGCACGCGACGGCCCCGGCTCGCCCAGCGACTCAAACAGCGCCAGGCGGCGGAAATGGTGCGTGACCCGGCGCGTGCGCAAGAAGGCACCGTACAGGGTTTTCAGGAAGTCAAAGTTCATGACCGAATCTCCCGGATCGGTTTGCGCTGGCGCCGGCGTGTGCGCGCATACCACGGCGTGGCGGCCCATCCTGGCCTCGACCGAGGATGGGCTGTCCAACGCTTCAGGCCAAGCGGCGCTAGCGGATTGAATTTCGCGGGGCCGGCGTGCCGGCCTGTCGTGTCAAAAGGATCGGAGTGCGCAGGGGCGACTCTCAGAACGCCGCATGGAACCGGATGCCGTAGAACGTTGCCGGTCCCCGGTCCCGGTTGTAGCCGGGATTGCGGATGTACTGGAAGTTCGGACTGACGCTGAAGTACTTCAGCAACGCCAGGCTGTAATAGATCTCGAGCACCTGTTCCGGCCCGTAGCGCAGTGCGCCATCCCCGAGGAAGGCGCCGAGGCCGCCTGCCGCCAGGTAGTCGCGGTGCGGTGAGCGCATCATGTTGACTGCCATCGCCACGCCGAGTTCGTCGTTCGGACGACCCCAGGACGTGCCTTTCAGCGTGCCGCCACCGGCGACCTGCTTGCCGATTTCGGTAAAGGCATACGTTTCCGTCTTGTCGTCCGACATATTGGCCCGGAAAAACACACCCAGCGAATCGTTGACCTCCTGCAGCAACGTAATGCCCACGCCTACCTTGGCATGCTCGTCGGCCACGTCGGGCGTCACGTTGTTGGCCTGCCCGAATGCGATGGCATCGCTGAACTTGCCCATCTTCGCCTTGTTGCGCCAGAGTAGCAGGCGCGCGGCCCCGGGACGGCCGGCCAGGTTATAGCGCTTCTCCAACTCGATCATGTCGCCATAGTGCTCGAACATTCGCGTGTCCAGCTCCAACCCATTGGATTCCAGTGGCTGCAGGAACCGGCCGATCCGTCCCGACCAGCCGTCACCGACGTATTCGAGTGACACGCCCCAGTTGTAGCCGCGCGCATCGGCCGGATAGTCGAACGAGCCATGTGTGAGCGACGACCAGTTCATGAACTGCGTGCGCGGGTCGGAGCCATAGGGATTCAGGTCGAAGACGTCGAGCACGCTGAAGTTGCCGGCGGTTAGCACCACGCGCTGCTTGTCGACGGTTCGCGCGAACTGGTTGAAGTCGGCATCGAGCTTCTCGTCGCCGTCACCCAGGCCCCACGTCTGGCGGACAAAGACCCGGGCCCGGTAGAACGTAGGGTTGGAACCCGATGACTTTGCAAGCTCCCCGTTGGGCAGGCCGCCAAGGCCGTGCAGGCCAGAGAACAGCACACCCTGCGAGACTTCGGGATTGAAGTGGAACTCCGCCCCTTGCCACAGGCGCAGGCCCAGGTCGAGCGTGCTGGTAAACGAATAACTCTTGGCCCGGTCCGTGCCCAGGCTGTGCTCACCCGAATAGGCTGCGCCAAGCGACGGCTTGCGCTGCCAGATGTAGGTGGCCTGCCCATGGAAGGCAAATCGATCCTCCGTTGGATCCGCCGCCGCATTGCTGGCTGGGACGCCGGCCGCCGGCTGGCTCTCACCTGCCTCCTGCGCATGGGCGAGGCCAATGCCAAGCAGCGACAAGGTCAGCACCGCGAGCGTACGGTGCCACCAATGGGCGCCCTTCAAAAAGACCAGGGTCGAGAAGACAAGCTGAAAACAGTGAATGAACGACATGAGACCTCCCTCACGCGCTTCTGTGGCACGTGTAGGCGCTGAAGCGACTGCGCGCGAAAAGGCAATGCTGCGGACGAGCGTCGCCCGCGGCTGCCTTTCGGGGACAGGTCGCAAACAATAAGATCGGGAGGTGGCCATGCAGAGAACCTGCATGGTTACCACTACCCGCCGGTAACGGCTAGGCAGTGGCGAGATGTCGCCTTGACTGACTAGCCGTTCAGAGATCGGCGTGACGCCGACTAGAACAACAGTCCATGAGGAGAAGGAGAACCCTGAGTGATGACGGGGCGCAGCATACCAGAAGGATTCGCCGGCTCACAAACGAATTTTGCCATCCCGATGTGCCGAGCGTGGCTTTTCTGCGATAGCCCATTCCCGTGGGTCTGTTCCCATACTCGGGGGGCGGTCTTGCAGCGCTCTGCGACCGTGCTGCTTGGAAACCGCCGAGCTTTTTTCAGTCAGCCTTCCGTTCCGGCTTTGAGGCCTCTCCCGCCTGTGTTTCCTGCTTTTCCTTCATCTCCCGTTCCTTTCTCCGCTCGCGCTTGCGCCCCTCGTAGTGGGAAGCGGGCTTGATGGATTGCGCCGCGGAGGCCGCTGGGGTCGAGCCCGCAGGCGTTGCCTGGGCAGCCGTGGCAGCGAACGTCAACGCGGCCAGCCCCGCAACAACAATATTCCACGGCAAGTTGTCGTGCATGGCGTTTCCTGTTGAGCACGCGAGCCAGGTCGCCTGTCGCTTCAAGAGCCGCGCACCGTCATCCAGCACGCAACGCCGCACGCAAGGGCCTCCCACGGCATTCAGCTCACGTCTGCTTTGTGTTGCGTTTGCGCTGGTGCTGGATACCGCCACGGGCGTACACCATTGCCTTGTCACGCTCAGCGCCACGCGTACCGACGGAAAAGGCGTTGGACTGGCTTGGCGGGCCAGCATACGCCATGGCTTGGGAGTCCCAGCCGAAGGGGCGAGGGGGGGTGCCGTTTGCATAGACGGAGGTCGCGGCGATGGCCAGCATCATCGTCGTCAAGGCATGGCACGCCTTCATGGCAGGCTCCACCAAACAGTAGGAACGCGGCCTTGCCGCTCGATGTCGATACGGGCCCGATCTCGGGGCAAGGCAAAGTCGGCGATGCAATGTTGCCCGTTGCGCATCGGCATGACCGGAGATCAGCCAATGCAGTCGCGCCCGATGCGGCGCGTACCAACTACATTATCAGAATCCATTGGGCCCGTGCTTCCGGGTCGATCTTTCGCCAGCACGTCGATGATCGGACAAGTTGCACCGCCGTCTCGGGGTCATCGTACTTTTTGTGCAGAACCTGGCGGTCGGTGGCTGGAAAGCCTCGCGCAGCAAGGGTTACTCGTTGCTGACCAACTGTGATATATCACGAATCACAAGCCTTTGAATTACATAGCCTTTTCGATGCAAATCGCCAGAATTCGCACAAAAAGTACGATGACCCCTACTTCAGGAGGACACCGATGACAGAGAAATCCCCGGAACTGAAAGTCGTCAGTTGCAACAGCAGAGGCCGGCGGCGATACGATAAAGCTAGCAAGCGAGCATTGGTCGAGGCTTGCCTGCGCCCTGGCGTGTCCATCGTGCGTCAGGCACAAGAGAACGGCTTCAACGCCAACCTGCTGCCCAAGTGGATTGCGCAGTATCTGCTGGAGCGCGAGCGCGCGATTACCACGGCAGCGTCGATAGAAGCGGTCGCCCCCGAGCAAAACGCAGACTTGCCGGACATGCCGGAGGGGCCTGCCAGTGCCAACCTTTATTCCCTCGTTGAGACGTGCAAAGCCAACGGCATTGACCCGTATCGCTACCTGCTCTGGCTGTTCAAAGTTGCCTCTGGCCACCACGGCCGATGACTATGCCGCGCTGCTACCTTGGGCTATGCCTGACGCAGCTGTGAGTGACGTCGTTTATTGACTGCATACGCCTCAACCGCAAGATCGTTCAGTATGCCGCAGTTCTTGGCCACCTGTGCCGTATTGCAAAGTTTGCGCAGCCCCTTCAGTTGCTTATTCAACACCTCCAGACCGGCAATACGGGCGGCGACATGGCTGATATGCGCATCAAGTAGGGCGATAACCTCACCGCAGTTTTCGTCGGGTGTATCTCGGAACTGCAGCAAGGTGCGAATATCCTCCAGCGTCATGTCGAGCAAGCGGCAATGACGAATTAGGGACAAACGCTCGACATGTGCGTCGCCATACATACGATAGTTAGCTTCAGTGCGAGCTGGCGCTGGCAGCAGGCCTTCTCGTTCGTAATACCGGATCGTCGGTATTTGGCAGTGAGCCAACTTGGCGAGCTCACCAATCCTAAGGGTCTTCTTGTCCACATCGCCTCCTCATCCAAAACCTTATAACAGCTTCACGGTTTTCCGAGTTGTCGTCAAGCTGTGATGGAAGCTCTTGACCCTAAAGTGGGTGCATGGTTTTTAATATTATTTCGATCGGAGCCCCTCCAGGAGGGAATCATGAGCACCTGCGCATCAGCGCCAACGTCATGCGGATGCAGCGCCCCTGCCGAGGGCGAAAACAATGTCCGCGCAGGGAGCTCTACTCAAACGATGTTTCGCATCAGCAACATGGACTGCCCCTCGGAAGAGGCGCTGATTCGCACCAGTCTGCAGACGCTACAAGGCGTGACGGACCTTGATTTCGATCTGCCGCATCGCACACTTCGGGTGACCCATACGCTTGCGTCGACGGCACCGTTGCTATCGACCTTGTCAGGCATCGGCATGCAGGCGCAGGAATGGGACGGCCATGAAAGCGATGCGCGTACCACCTTATATATACCGAATATGGACTGTCCGACGGAAGAAGGTCTGATCCGTAGACGGCTGCAGGACATCGCGGGTATTGGAGCGTTGCAGTTCGATCTCGCAAAGCGGACTCTGACGCTTACAACACACGAACCCGAAGCGTTAAGGGCGGCGAACGCGGCACTCGATGAGATCGGGTTCGCGCCACAGCCGAATCCCGCTGTGGCGGACGAGGGTACACGCCGCACTAAAACGACTGCCGAGAAAGTTTGCTCGCCCGGGGCATCGTCCTCCCCCTCCTGTGACTGCGATAGCGCGATGCCGATTCTGACACCTGCAGCGCCAGCTGCAACCGGCAAGCAAGCAGTATTCCACATCGAGAACATGGACTGCCCAACCGAAGAGGCGTTGATCCGCAACAGCCTGCATAAGATCGACGGGGTCAAGTCACTCGACTTCAACCTGCTACAACGCAAGCTCAAAGTCACCCACTCGCTGCCGTCGAGTGCGCCGCTGTTGACGGCATTGTCGGGTGTCGGCATGAAAGCGCGGGAACTGGGCGGCAGTCGTACCACGCTGAGCATTTCCAAGATGGATTGCCCGACAGAGGAAACGCTGATCCGCAAGAAACTGCAGGGCATGGCCGGTATCGAGGATATGCAGTTCAACCTGGTGCAGCGCACGCTAACGCTCACGCATGCGCCTGAGGCGCTGGCGGCGGCGAGGCAGGCGCTGAAGGAGATAGGTCTGGAGCCGGACGCGGCGGATATGCTGGAGGCCGGCCAGGACGGGGCGCAGGCCAAGCCGATGTCAACCATTTCCTGGTTGCCGATGGCGTTTTCCGGCATCGCGGCCGCGGCGGCCGAAGTGGTTCACTGGGCCAGCGGCGGCAACACCTGGATCGTGATCGCACTGGCGCTGACGGCAATCTTCACCGGCGGACTGCATACATACAAGAAAGGCTGGATTGCCCTCAGGAACCGCAATCTCAACATGAACGCGCTGATGTCGATCGCGGTTACCGGCGCGATGGTCATCGGCCAGTGGCCGGAAGCGGCAATGGTGATGTTCCTGTTTGCGCTGGCCGAATTCATCGAGCAGAAATCGCTGGACCGCGCGCGCAACGCAATTCGCGGGCTGATGGACATGGCGCCAGAAACCGCTACGGTGCGCCAGGCTGATGGCTCCTGGGAAGAAATGGAGGCGAAGACGGTTCCCCTCGGGGCGGTGATCCGAGTCCGTCCGGGCGAACGCATCGCGCTGGACGGCAAGCTGGTCAGCGGGCAGTCGACGATCAACCAGGCGCCGATTACCGGCGAAAGCGTGCCGATCGAGAAAGGCATCGGCGATCCGGTATTCGCCGGCACCATTAATGTAGCGGGTTCCTTTGAATTCGAAGTCACTGCACGTTCCGACAGCACAACGCTGGCGCGCATCATCCACGCGGTCGAGGAAGCTCAGGGCAGTCGCGCGCCGACGCAACGCTTTGTCGATCAGTTCGCTAAGGTTTATACTCCGGCAGTTTTCGTGGTTGCCCTGCTGGTCGCCGTGGTGCCGCCGCTGGCGTTCGGACAGCCGTGGTATGACTGGATCTACAAAGCGCTAGTGCTGCTGGTCGTCGCCTGCCCGTGCGCACTGGTGATTTCGACGCCGGTGACAATTGTCAGCGGCCTCGCCGCGGCCGCGCGCAAGGGTATCCTGGTCAAGGGCGGCGTGTACCTGGAGCAGGGACGCAAGCTTACCTGGCTGGCCCTCGATAAAACCGGCACGCTCACGCTGGGCAAACCGAGCGTGACCGACTACCGGCCGCTGGCAGATCATCCCGAGACGATCCTCGCACTGGCCACCAGTCTGGCAGGACGTTCCGACCACCCGGTCTCGCACGCAATAGCGGTGTATGGCGATGCACAGGCGGCAAGGCATCGCGAGGTGGATAGCTTCCGTGCGCTGCTCGGCCGCGGCGTCGAGGGGACGGTCGATGCTCAGCCTTACTGGCTCGGCAACCATCGGCTTGCATCCGAGCGCGGTCAGGTGACGCCGGAACTTGCAGTCCAGTTGGAAACCCTGGAGCGCCAGGGCCGCACTGTGGTCATGCTGGGTGCGGGCGAGCGCGTTCTTGCAATCTTTGGCGTGGCTGACACTGTGCGCGACACCAGCCGGCAGGCGATCGCGGAATTGCACGCGTTGAATGTTAAGACGGTAATGTTGACCGGCGATAATGAACATACCGCGCAAGCCATCGCGGACGAAGTCGGGATTGACGACGCGCGCGGCAACCAACTCCCCGAAGACAAGTTGCGGGCAGTGGAATCGTTTGCCGCGCAAGGCGCGGCTATCGGCATGGTCGGCGACGGCATCAACGATGCGCCGGCGCTGGCGAAGGCCGACATCGGCTTTGCAATGGGCGCCGCAGGCACGGATACCGCGATCGAAACCGCCGACGTGGCGTTGATGGACGACGACTTGCGCAAGGTACCGGCGTTCGTGCGGCTGTCGCGCGGCACGGCCGCCATCCTCACACAGAATATCGTGCTGGCCTTGGCGATCAAGGCGGTGTTCCTGGTGCTGACGTTTACCGGCCAAGCGACAATGTGGATGGCCGTATTCGCCGACATGGGTGCCAGTCTGTTGGTGGTGTTCAACGGTTTGCGCCTATTGCGGAAATGACCCTAAAACAGCTCTTTTACGATTGGGGCGGCGTCAACGTGTCGCTGTTTCACGCAATCAATGACTCCAGCGGCGAGTTCCTGATTCGCCTTGCGCATGCCGGCAATCTTGCCGGCGACTACTGGGGCATGCCGGCGCTATTCTGCGTGCTCGTGCTGTTGGCACGCAACAGCACGCATCGCAATGATTTGCTCGCCGCGGCCCGGTTGCGTTTGCAAGTCCGACGCCTGATCGCAGGCTTCTTGTTCACGTGGTTGGGGGTAGCGCTGCTGAAAGTCTGGCTCGATTTTCCGCGGCCTCTAACGGTACTGGGCGCTAACGTGCATGTGTTCGGCACCCCGCACGATCTTTACAGCCTGCCGAGCGGGCATACGGCCTATGCCGCTTTGGTCGCGGTGGTGTCCTGGATGCTTGTGACCCCCGTGTTTCGTCCGTTGCTTCTGATTTTCGTGACATGGGTAGGGTGGTCGCGGGTCGTGGCGGGTGCGCATTTTCCCGCCGACGTGGTAGCGGGTGCCCTGCTTGGCTCCGTGGCGGGGATGTCAGCACACCGCTTGGTACAGGCCCTGCCAGGGGAGGGCAATCCGGCTCCGATGCGACGCGCATTTGATCACGTGCTGGCGCAAGCCAGGCGAGCACATGTCGCCGGCCAACGGGCGCGGGCGTTCGCACTGCTGCAGGATGCGCACGTGCTCGGGCAGTGTTTGTTGTGGCCGCATTTACTCAGCCATCTTTGGATGTTGCGCCTGGCCTTCGCGCACCGTGACGGGGAAGAAATGCGCGGACAGCTTTTGCGGATTGCTTTGGTCCCGATTGGCAATGTCATGGGGCGACTGCCCTTGGGTAACACTGGGGATGCGCAAGTGAGTGCATTCCGGCCAATGCCGATACCCGCCCGTCTCAAGGAGAGTCTGGAGGAACACTATGGTGGGTAGACTGATGCACTCCGGCGCACCCTGTCAGGTTCGCCCACATGCGCAGCGCTGGTGGAAAATCGCGCTCGCGGTACTGCTTTCGGATATCAGCAGCAAGGCTGCCGTAACGGCGCTGATGCCGTATGGACAGTCAATTCCGCTGACTGGTTTTTTTAACTTGGTGCATACCTGGAATACCGGCGCCGGGTTCAGTTTCTTAGCCAATGCCGGGGGATGGCAACGGTATCTTTTTGTACTGTTTGCGCTCGGCGTTTCCATTTGGCTGGTCCTCGAACTGCGCAAGCCGCTGCCGGCCTTGCAAGCATTGGCCTATAGCTTGATACTCGGAGGTGCGCTCGGGAACGCCGTCGACCGCGTCATGCGCGGCCATGTCGTCGATTACCTTGATTTCCACCTTGGCGGCTGGCATTGGCCGGCATTTAACGCGGCGGATGTCGGTATCGTCTGCGGCGCCGTGTTGCTGGTGTATGTCACCCTGCGTCAAACGGAAAAGCCGAATGAATAGTCTAGATCTTCGCCGTCGTGTTCGTATGCTCCCGCGACATGCAATGCTGTGTATAGCTAGCCTTGTTTTGTTCGCGCTGCCTGCACTGGCACAGACTACCAGCCTGCTGGAAAAATTAACCGGAAAGACAGCCGAACCCGTGTCGCCGGACCAAGCTTTCTCGGTCACGGCCCGCCGAGTGAATGCATCGCGTATCGCACTCGATTTCTCGGTGCGTCCGGGCTATTACCTGTACAAGGAACGCCTGTTTGTCGCGTTAAAAGGCACGCCGGGCGTGCGCATCGCCCGCGTCGACTATCCGCCGACGGTAACCAAGCAGGATCAGACGTTTGGGCGGTCGGAAGTCTATACCAAGCCGTTCGTGCTCACCTTGCAACTGGAAGGGGCATCGCACGAGCCCGTGACCGTCGTCGCAAGGTACCAGGGGTGCTACGAAGCAATGGGCGTGTGCTATCCGCCGGAAACTAAGACTGTTGGGGTAACTGCTGCTGGCGCTGTCACTGATTCTCGCATTTCGGGGCATTCTAAGCCACCACCTAGTGGGCGCACCGCGTCTCCTTGATGACCTGTAGCTCCTGATGCAGAAGCATCCCATGGGTAAGGCAGCAGCGCACCTCGCAGACCGCGAAGGCACAGCGTTGGCAGCATACCGCTGAGGCGGTCGGCTTACCACCTTCGCGACTGGTCGGTAGTGGAAGCGGCTGGTTCAAACGATCAGAGACTACGGTAGCCAAGTAGTGATTCTCTGTGTCGATAGCAAGACACTTCTCCTTGTGGGAAGTCCACCTCTGATTGCCACGGCGCTCCAATAGAGATTCCGATTGATGAAAACGTCGACCCCAATGTGCAGAACGCTGACCGCTGCCGCAATGGCCGCCGCGCTGTGCGCAGCAGCACCGGCGCAAGCGCAGCCGCGCATCGCCGCAGTCAATCCCGAGCGTATCCTGCGCGACTCGCGGCCCGCCGAGCAGGCCCAGAACAAGCTCGCACAGGAGTTTTCCAAGCGCGACCGTGAACTGCAGGACATGGCCCAGAAGATCAGGACCCTTGTCGAGCAGCTCGACAAGGACACACCCATGCTCGCCGACCCCGACCGTCAGCGCCGCCAGCGAGAGGTCGCCGACCTGGACCGCGAACTCCAGCGTATGCAGCGAGATTTCCGCGAGGAATTGCAGCGGCGCCGCAACGAGGAACTGGCCCAGGTGCTGGAGCGCACCAACCGCGTGATCCGTCAGTTGGCCGAGGAGCGCAGATATGACCTGGTCATACAGGATGCCGTCTATGTGAATCCGCGCATCGACATCACCAACGACGTAATGAGGGCGCTGGACACTAGCAGCAAGTAGGGGAAGCGGCCAAGCGATCACTGTGCCCACAGCGCGGCTCGTACGAAGCCAGATTTTGTGCATCCCTCAGACTATGCGAAAACAGTGGGGCCGCCGAGTTTAATGAAAGCGGCCCCGCAGCGACTGCCGCCAGACTAGAAGCGTTACCGGGTAACCATGGCGAAGGAGTGCAGGATGGCGCAGACGGCAGCCCAGCGGCAGGCGGCCTATCGGGCAAGGCGCCCGACAGCGGGCAAGGACGGCAACGGAGAACGTCGGCTGAAGTAGCGAAGGGGATCTCGCGCTCGCGCGCCTGGCACGCCGCTACGCGGTAACCAAGCGCTGGAGCGGGCTGACAGTTCGAGCCGAGACGCAATCGTGCGCCGGCTCGATCCGGATTCGGAGCAATGATTTCAAGGCGAGCCGGTAATGCTCGCTCCAAGGTGCCGAGCGGTTTCAAGGTCCGAAGCACGTTCGGCCTAACTCAAGGAGAACCGTCATGAAATGCCCAGTCTGTATAGAACCCACCCTTGTCATGACCGAACGACAAGGGATCGAAATCGACTATTGCCCTCAATGCCGGGGAGTTTGGCTTGACCGGGGAGAACTCGACAAAATCATCGAGCGCAGTCAGCGCGACCCCGCTTATGCACCGCCCCAACATGGATCCGCATCCGCGCCATCTCAGCAGCCGCGACGGCATGGATGCGATGACGAACATTCCTGGGGCCACAGCAGCAATTCCCCTAGGCGAGGCCATGCGGTTATACACAACTGTCCCCATCGTCGACGGATCGTAACCCTCGCAAAGTCTTCGCAGCGACATGAACTTC
>NZ_JBYTAH010000050.1:19334-58958 GCF_058787975.1 Cupriavidus sp. FW305-26 | reverse complement strand
TCGCAACTCCAAGATAACAGTGGTGGGCTTGTTGGCCCTTTTTGTTTCTAAACGGTCACGCAGATCGGCGATGAACCTATTATTTCCACACCACCGATACGCCGCGCCTGATGCGCTGGCTGGCCGCCGAGCTGGTGCGCCACCGGGTCGAGCTGCGCCTGGGCCAGGCGTTCGTGGGCGCGGTGCCGCGCAACGGCGGTTGGCATGTGACCGGCGTGGGCAATACGCGCTATCTGGTCGGCGCGGATGGCGCGAAATCGCGCGTGGCCCAGTGTGCCGGGCTGGGGCGCGTGCACAGCTTCCTGTATGGCGTGGAGTATGAGTTCCCGGGACTGGCGCTGCCCGAGCCGGGCGCGCTGCACTGCTTCATCACCCGGCGCTTCGCACCCGGCTATATCGGCTGGATCGCGCAGAACCCCACCGGCGTGCAGGCCGGCCTGGCGCTGCGCTACCTGCCTCGGCACGGCCGCGCGCCAGACCTGGACGGTCTGCTGGCGCATGTGCGCGAGCGCGCCGGCCTGCCGCAACTGGCGCAGCCTGCGGCGACGCGCGCGGGGCTGATCCCATGCGGCGGCCCGGCCTTCCCGCTGGCGCGCGACGGCGTGATCCTGACGGGAGATGCCGCCGGCATCGTGTCGCCGGTCACCGCCGGGGGCATCCACTATGCCTTTGCCCATGGCGAGTCGGTCGGCCAGGCCGTGGCCGCGCACCTGCTGCGCGGCGGCCCGGCCCCGGAAGCGGCCGCCACCGCCGGCGCGCCGCGCTTTCGCGCCAAACGTGCGCTGCGCTGGATGTTCGACCGCTTCCAGTGCGACTGGCCCTTCGACCTGATGCTGTACTCGCCGCCGCTGCGCTGGGCGGCGGAGCAGATCTATTTCCACAAGCGCCGAGGCGAGGATCCCGCGCCGCCGCCGCGCGCAGCCACCAGCGCCTGACCGGCTGGTCCACTGAATCACTGAAATGGGAGGCGAAGGACATGTCATGCGGGATGCAGCGCTAGGGCGAAGCAGGGGTTTCGGATTGCATTGCAATCCGCCTGCGTAGCGGCATGCGCTTGCAAGCGCATGTGCGCCCTGCAAGGGCAGGGCGCAGCAATAGCACGGCTATTGCGAGCATTTGCAACGACGCGATGCGCCCGCATGACATGGCAGGCGCCGACCGATTTCAGTGATTCAGTGGACTAAAATGCCGGGCATGGAACAACCGCGGATCCTGGTGGTGGAAGACGAGCAGGCCATCGCCGACACCATCCTCTATGCCTTGCGCACCGACGGCATGCTGGCCGAGCACTGCACGCTCGGCGGCGCCGCGCTCGAGCGCATGCGCGCCGGCGCGGCCGACCTGGTAATCCTGGACGTGGGCCTGCCGGATCTGAGCGGTTTCGAGGTCTGCCGCACGCTACGCACGTTCAGCAATGCGCCGGTGGTCTTCCTGACCGCGCGCCATGAAGAGATCGACCGCATCGTCGGGCTGGAAATCGGCGCCGACGACTACGTGGTCAAGCCCTTCTCGCCGCGCGAGCTGGCCGCGCGCGTGCGCGCCATCCTGCGCCGGGCGCGCGGCGGCGGTGCTACCGCGGCGAAGAGCGACGAAGTTGCCGGCTTCACGCACGACAAGGACGGCGCGCGCCTGGCCTACCGCGGCCGCTGGCTGGAGCTGACCCGCTACGAGTACCTGCTGCTGGCCTGGCTGGTGACACATCCGGGCCGCATCTACTCGCGCGCGCAGCTGATGGAGTGCGTCTGGGAAGATGCACTCGACACCAGCGACCGCACCGTCGACACCCATATCAAGACCCTGCGCGCCAAGCTGCGGGAGGCTTCCGCCGACGGCGCCGAGCGCATCCGCACCCATCGCGGCATGGGCTATTCGCTGGAACCCTGAGCGCACGCCATGCATATCGGCCTGCGCATCTTCTTCGGCTTCTTCCTGATCGTGGGACTGGCCACGGTGCTGACGCTGCGCGTGTTCGTGCAGGAGGTCAAGCCCGGCGTGCGCCAGGCCATGGAAGACACGCTGATCGACACCGCGCACGTGCTGGCGGCGCTTGCCGCCGACGACATGAAGGCCGGCCGCATTGCCGACGGCGATTTCGCGCGGCACATGGCGGCGCTGCGCGATGTGGCGGTGAATGCCGATGTGTCGGGCCTGCACAAGGACAGCATCGGCTACCGCGTCTACGTGACCGATGCCAACGGCATCGTGCGCTTTGACTCCACCGGTACTGACGTGGGCCGCGACTATTCGCGCTGGAACGATGTCTACCTGACGCTGCGCGGCAAGTACGGCGCACGCAGCACGCGCACCGACCCCGACGACGACGCCAGCACCGTGATGCACGTGGCCGCGCCAATACGCGACGCGGACGGCGAGCGCATCATCGGCGTGCTGACCGTGGCCAAGCCCAATGCGGCGATGGCGCCCTTCATCGAGCGCAGCCAGCGCAAGATCCTGCTCTACGGCGGCCTGCTGATCGGCGCTGCCTGCGTGATCGGGCTGGCCTGCACGCTGTGGCTGGCGCATGGACTTAGCCGGCTGCGCGGGTATGCGCGCGCGGTGGCGGCCGGCGAGCGCGCGGAGATGCCGCTGCGCGGCGGCAGCGAGCTGGCCGAGCTGGGCCGCGCGGTGCAGGGCATGCGCGAGCGGCTGGAAGACAAGCAGTATGTCGAGCACTACATCCACACGCTGACCCATGAGATGAAGAGCCCGCTGGCCGCGATCGGCGGCGCCGCCGAGCTGCTGCAGGAAGAGATGCCGGCGGCGGACCGCCAGCGCTTCGTCGCCAATATCCGTGCACAATCCGGGCGGCTTGAAACCATGATCCGCAAGCTGCTGGCACTGGCCGATGTCGAGCAGCGCCAGCGCCTGGAAGTGCGCGAGCCGGTGCGGCTGGCGCCGCTGCTGGCGCAACTGGGCAGCGAGCTGGAACCGCGCGCGCGCCAGCGCGGCGTCACGCTGCGGCTGGCCGCCGAAGCCAGCCCGGACCTGGTCGCCGGCGATCCGTTCCTGCTGCGCCAGGCCATCGCCAACCTGCTGGAGAATGCCATCGATTTCGCCCCGCCGGACAGCGAAGTCATGGTGCGGCTGGAGCGCCGCGGCGGCGCGCTGGCCATCGCCGTCGCCGACCAGGGCCCGGGCATCCCCGACTACGCGCTGCCGCGCGTGTTCGAGCGCTTCTACTCGCTGCCACGCCCGCACGGTGCGGACAAGAGCACCGGCCTGGGCCTGTGCTTTGCACGCGAGGTGGCAACGTTGCATGATGGCGATGTAACGCTGGCCAACCGCCCCGGCGGCGGCGCGCTGGCGGAACTGACCCTTCCGGCCGGGTAGTTCGACGAGGTGACCGGACCGGCATAGACTGGGGCTTCTAACGTGACCGCGCTGAAACTCCCTATAATCGAACGACCGTTCATTTAGGGCACCTGCACTGTGCCCGTCAGTAGTTCAGGAGACACCATGCCCGCCGCCAAGCAACTGCCCCAGGCCCTGCAGAACCTGGCCCTGCCCGTCATCGCCTCGCCCATGTTCATCGTCAGCTACCCGGAGCTGGTGCTGGCGCAGTGCAAGGCCGGCATCGTCGGCTCATTCCCGGCGCTCAATGCGCGCCCGGCGGAGCTGCTCGACGAGTGGCTCACCCAGATCGAAGCCGAGCTGGCCACCTTCAAGGCCGCCAACCCGGGCGCGCAGGTGGGCCCGGTCGCGGTCAACCAGATCGTGCATACCTCGAACGCGCGGCTCGAGCACGACGTAAAGGTGTGCGTGGACCACAAGGTGCCGATCTTCATCACCTCGCTGCGCGCACCGGTCAAGGAAATGATCGACGCGGTGCACAGCTATGGCGGCATCGTGCTGCACGACGTGATCAGCATGCGCCATGCCGAGAAGGCGATCGAGGCCGGCGTCGACGGCCTGATCCTGGTGGCCGCCGGCGCCGGCGGCCATGCCGGCATGCTGTCGCCGTTCGCGCTGGTGGGCGAGGTGCGCAAGATCTTCGACGGCCCGATCGCGCTGTCGGGCTCGATCGCCACCGGCGAGGCGGTGCTGGCCGCGCAGGCCATGGGCGCGGACTTTGCCTACGTCGGCACGCGCTTTATCGCCTCGCAGGAGGCCCACGCGGCGGAATCGTACAAGCAGTCGATCACCAGCTCGGCCGCCGCCGATATCATCTACACCAACCTGTTCACCGGCGTGCACGGCAACTACATCCGCGAAAGCATCAGCAACGTGGGGCTGGATCCGGACAACCTGCCGGTGGCCGACAAGAGCAAGATGGACTTCTCCAGCGGCGCCTCCAAGGCCAAGGCATGGAAGGACGTCTGGGGCGCCGGCCAGGGCGTGGGCCAGATCCACGACATCCCCACCGCCGGCGAAATCGTCGCGCGCATGAAAGCGGAGTACGATGCCGCCAAGGCGCGCCTGGGTATCGCGCGCTAACCGAGGTTTTTACCGGGCCGCTATTGCGGCCCTTCATTCAACCATTGCCTGGTCCAAGCTCCACCACCCCGCCCGATTCCGACGCCACGTTGAGCCGCCGGCAGCAGGCGCTGCGCGCCATGTGGGTGGTGCTGGGCGCGGTCTTCCTGCTGCTGGGGGTGATCGGCATCTTCCTGCCGGTGCTGCCGACCACGCCATTCGTGCTGCTGGCCGCGGCATGCTTCGCGCGGGGATCCCGGCGCTTCCATGAATGGCTGCTGGGACATCCGCGCTTCGGGCCGCTGGTCAGCGACTGGCAGCGCCATCGCAGCATTCCCTTCCGGGCCAAGTGCCTGGCGTTGTCGATGATGTGGGCGTCGATGGGGACGACCGCGTGGATGCTGCGGGCGCGGCCGCTTGCCTCGGCGGCGTTGCTGGCTTGCGCGGTGGGGGTGAGTGTCTGGATGGCCCGGCTGCCGACGCGGCCGGTGGAGGGGGGGAAGTCTTGAGGATGCGGGCGTATTGAAGCGCGTCACTCCGTCGACGCACCGGCCCTATCCCCGGCCGGCCCCTCTCCCGCCTGCGGGAGAGGGGCCGGGGGAGAGGGCCAGCGTATCAACGAAGTCGATCCTGCCAGCCGCCACACAACTCAATCGTAGCTGCGCGCATCCTCGATCAGCTTCCCATCCTGCGGCAACGACCCCGCCGCAACGAAAGCTACCTCACCGCGCAGCCGCATCACTTCGCGCAGCGATTCCGCCACCGCACGCTGCAAGTCACCATCCTCGCGCGTAGCCTCGCAGCGCAGCGTCATCACGTCCGCGCCTGGGTCGCCAGTCACCACCAGCCGCGCCGCGCGGATCTCCGGATGCCGCCGCAGCACGTCTGCCACCTGCCCGGGATGCACGAACATGCCCTTGACCTTGGTGGCCTGGTCGGCACGGCCCAGCCAGCCCTTGAGTCGGATATTGGTGCGCCCGCACGGGCTGGGCCGCTGCGACGACTCCGCCACGATGGCCGAGAGGTCGCCGGTGCCGAAGCGGATCAGCGGGTAGTCGCCGTTGCCCAGCACCGTCACCACCACCTCGCCGGTCTCGCCCTCGGGCATCGGCCGGGAACCGCCGGGCTCGACGATCTCTACCAGCACGCCCTCGTCCACCACCCAGCCATCGCCGCCCTCGGTCTCATAGGCAATCAGGCCGACATCCGCGGTGCCATACATCTGCTGCACGCGCACGCCGCGCGCCTGGAACCAGGCACGCAGCGACGGCGGCAGCGCCTCGCCCGAGACCAGCGCCTTGGCCAGGCTGGTGCAGGGCGTGCCCAGCTCGTCGCCGCGCTCCAGCAGCAGCTTCAGGAACGACGGCGTGCCGGCGTAGGCCGTGGGCTGCAGGCTGGCCAGCGCCTGCACCTGCGAATCGGTCTGGCCGACGCCGGCCGGGAACACGCAGCAGCCCAGCCGGTGCGCGCCGGTCTCCATCATCATGCCGGCCGGGGTGAAGTGGTAGGAGAAGGTGTTGTAGACCAGCTCGCCGGCGCTGAAGCCCGCCGCATGCATGGCGCGGGCCACGCGCCACCAGTCGGCGTCATGGCCGTCGGGTTCATGGATCGGGCCGGGCGACTGGAACACATGGCGCAGCTTGCCCAGCGGCGTGGCGTTGAGCCCGCCCAGCGGCGGCAGTGCGCGCTGGCGCGCGGTCAGGTCCGACTTGCGCGTGACCGGCAGCGCCGCCAGCGCCGCGCGCGAGCTCAGCAGCCGCGGGTCGACGCCGCCCAGCATCTCGGCAAAGTAAGGCGCGTTGTCGCGCGCATGGGCCACCTGGCGTGCCAGGGCGGCAAGGAGCGCCTGCTCGCGGACTTCCGGCGCGCGGGTTTCGAGCGAATCGAAGTGTTCTGGCATGGTGCTATGCGTCAGGGAATGGGATGCGGCATGCCGCCGCGCCGCTGGGCGCGTGGTGGCAATGCCGGATGAAATCGGTCGGGTGCCTACGCCAGCCAGCGCTTGCGGCGCCGGTAGCTCTTCACATCGCGGAACGACTTGCGCCCGGCACCGTCGTCCGCATCGTTGGCGGCCACGCCCAGGTAGAACTCCTTGACGTCCTCGTTGGTGCGCAGCGACTCGGCGTCGCCGTCCATCACCACGCGGCCGTTTTCCAGGATGTAGCCGTAGTCGGCATAGCGCAGCGCCACCATGGTGTTCTGCTCGGCCAGCAGGAAGCTGACGTTCTCGCGCGAATTCAGGCCGCGCACGATCTCGAAGATCTCCTCGACGATCTGCGGCGCCAGCCCCATCGAAGGCTCGTCCAGCAGGATCATCGCGGGCTTGGCCATCATGGCCCGGCCGATCGCGCACATCTGCTGCTCGCCGCCGGAGGTGTAGCCGGCCTGCGACTTGCGGCGCGTCTTCAGCCGCGGGAAGTATTCGTAGATCTTTTCCAGCTCGTCGCGCGTCTGGCCGCGCGACAGGCCGCGCGTGTAGGCACCGGTGAGCAGGTTCTCTTCGATGGTCAGGTGCGCGAAGCAGTGGCGCCCTTCCATCACCTGGATCACGCCGCGGCGCACCAGGTCGTTGGGCGTGAGCTGGTCGACGCGGTCGCCGCGATATTCGATCGAGCCCTTGGTGACATCGCCGCGCTCGGCCTGCAGCAGGTTGGAGATGGCCTTGAGCGTGGTGGTCTTGCCCGCGCCATTGGCGCCGAGCAGCGCCACGATCTTGCCTTCCGGCACTTCGAGCGAGACGCCCTTGAGCACCAGGATCACGTGATCGTAGATGACTTCGATATTGTTGACGGACAGAAGGCTCATGGTGCGGCTCGTGTTGGTAAGACGGTTCGGCTCAGGCGAGCACGCGGCGCCAGGCACCGCATGCCCACCAGGTTGCTATCAGGACTTCGAACAAGCCGGCGTAATCCCCTTCTCCTTCGCGTACTGCGCCGCCGTGGCCTTGAACAGCGGGTGGATCAGGCCCTTGTTGCCCTCGATCCAGTCCGACACCACCACCCACTTGGTGCCGTCCCACTGCTGGATCTTCACCTTGCCCGAGCCCTCGTGGTTGTCGCAGCTGGTCTTGATCTCGGGCAGCAGGCCGGTCGCGCCCAGTTGCTGCAGGCGCGCGTTGGTCAGGTTCAGGTTCTCGAAGGCCCAGCGCATCTGCTCGCCGGTCATGGGCTTGCCCTTGCCGAACTTGGCCTGCGCCACGCGCACCGCTTCCACCGTCACCACCGCCGCCGACACGCCGCGGTTGTACAGCACCGAACCCACCTTGTTCTTGTCCTGCATATTGCCCTTGCCGGCACCGTAGACCACCTTCTCGATATCGGCGATCAGCGGCACGTTGCGGCCCGCCACGTTCCAGGTGGCGCTCATGTAGCCCTTGGAGGCATCACCCGCCGGCACCGTGTCTTCCTCCGAGCCGGCCCACCACGAGCCGATTATCTTGTCGCGCGCAAAACCCACCTTCTGCGCGGCCTTCAGCGCGGTCTGGTTCATCACGCCCCAGCCCCAGAAGATCACGTAGTCGGGGTTCTCCTGGCGAATCTTCAGCCACTGCGCGCCCTGCTCGTTGCCGGGGTGCGCCACCGGGATCTCCACCAGGTTGAACTTGCCCAGCTTGGCCTCGGCCTGCAGCGCCACGATCGGCTCCTTGCCATAGGCCGAGTCGTGATACAGGTAGACGATCTTCTTGCCGGCCAGCGAGCCGCCGTTCTTCGAGGCCAGGTACTTGACGATGGCCGAGACCTGCATCTGATACGTAGTCACCAGCGGGAACGCATACGGGAACACCGAGCCATCCACCGCGTCGGTGCGGCCGTAGCCCATCATCACCAGCGGCACCTTGTCGGCAGCGGTCTTGTCGACCAGCGCGTACGAGATGCCGGTGGACATGGCGTGGTAGGCCGTGCCCTTGGTGGTGGCGTTCTTGGACTTCAGGCGTTCATAGCACTCCACGCCCTTGGCGTTGTTGTACTCGGTCTCGCACTCTTCCCACGACAGCTTGACGCCGTTGACCCCGCCTTCCTTCAGGTTGACGTAGTTGAGGTAGTCGATGAAGCCGCCATACCAGGACTGGCCGTTGGCGCCATACGGCCCCACGCGGTAGCTTGGCAGCGCCACGAACTGCTCGTTGCTCTGCGCCATGGCCGGCGCCGCCGGCGCCAGCAGTGCCGCCGCGGCGCTGACCACCAGGGCGGCGCGTTGCACATTGCGAATCAGGTTGGTCATGACAGTCTCCATCGCCCTCAAGGGAGCGTTTCGTTATGCGTAAGCTTCAGAACTTCACACAGGAACTGCGGTAATACAGGCACCCCTCCCGTCAATGAGGGAACGGCCACAGCCTCAGCTTCTCCTTGGCGATCTGCCACAGCCGGGCCAGCCCGTGCGGCTCCACGATCAGGAAGAAGATGATCAGCCCGCCGAACACCATCAGCTGGATGTGCGACACGGTGGCATTGGTGAATGGCAGGTGCAGCAGCGCGGCCAGCGACGGCAGCACGTTGTCCAGGAAGATCGGCAGCAGCAGGATGAAGGCCGCGCCCAGGAACGAGCCCAGGATGCTGCCCACGCCGCCGATGATGATCATGAACAGCACGCGGAACGACAGGTCCAGCGAGAAGCCGTCCGGCTCGACCGAGCCCAGGTAGCAGAACGCATAGAGCGCGCCGGCCACGCCGCAGTAGAACGAGCTGACCGCGAACGCCAGCAGCTTGGTGCGCATCAGTGGGATGCCGATCACCTCTGCCGCCACGTCCATGTCGCGCACCGACATCCATGCGCGCCCGGTGGCCGAGCGCACCAGGTTCTTGGCCGCCAGCGCCAGCACCGTGACGATGGCCAGCACGAACAGGTACTTCTTCAGCGGGGTGTCGATGGCGAAGCCGAACAGGTCCAGCCGCTGCGCCGTGATCACGCCCGACGAGCTGTTGTTGGAGAACCAGGGGAACTTGGTCAGTGCCCACACCACGAAGAACTGCGCCGCCAGCGTCGCCACCGCGAGGTAGAAGCCCTTGATGCGCAGCGACGGCAGGCCGAAGGCCACCCCCACCAATGCCGCGGAAAGGCCCGCCATCACGAATGTCAGCAGCACCGGCATGCCTTCCACGCGCAGCTGGAAATTGTAGGCCGCGTAGGCACCCACCGCCATGAAGGCCGCGGTACCGAGCGACAGCTGGCCGGCATAGCCGGTCAGGATATTCAGCCCCAGTGCCGCCAGCGAGAAAATCAGGAACGGGATCAGGATGGCCGAGAACCAGTATTCCGACCCGACGAACGGGATCGCCACGAAGGCCACTGCCATCAGCACGGCAAAGCCGATGCGGTCCTGGCGGATGGGAAAGATCTGGCTGTCGGCGACGTAGCTGGTCTTGAACTGGCCGGCTTCACGATAAAACATGGCAAGTCTCCTGTGCGAAGTCGGTCAGACGCGATCGATGTGTTTCTCGCCGAACAGCCCTTCGGGCCGCACCAGCAGAAACAGCAAGGCAAACACATACGGGAACCACCCTTCGATGCCGCCGAAGTTGCCCCCGAACATCGACTGGAACACCGGCGGGATATAGATCTCGGCCAGCTTCTCCGAGGCACCGATGATCAGCCCGCCGACGATGGCGCCGGGCACCGAGGTGAAGCCGCCCAGGATCAGCACCGGCAGCGCCTTGAGCGCGGTCAGCGTGAGCGCGAACTGCACGCCATTGCGCGAGCCCCACAGCATGCCGGCCACCAGCGCGACGAAACCCGCCACGCCCCACACGATCGCCCAGATGTTCTGCAGCGGGATGCCCAGCGACAGCGCCGCCTGGTGGTCGTCAGCGACCGCGCGCAGCGCACGTCCGACCTTGGTGTACTGGAAGAACAGCGCCAGCGATCCGACCAGCAGGCCGGCAATGGCCGCCGCCGCAATATCGAACTTGGACAGCACGATGTTGAAGTTGGTCATGATCGACTCGATCGGCTCGTCGACGATGCCCAGGTTGATCGGGCGCACCTCATTGCCGAACAGCAGCGGCCCCAGGCCCTCGAGGAAGAACGACAGCCCGATGGTCGCCATGAACAGCGTGATCGGCGGCTGGTTGACCAGCTTGCGCAGCACGAAGCGCTCGGTGCTCATGCCGACCAGGATCATCACCACGAAGGCGCCGATCACCGCGGCCCACATCGGCAGGCCCTTGTCCATCAGCCCCACCACCGCCAGCGCGGCGAAGTACACCATCGCGCCCTGGGCAAAGTTGAACACGCCCGAGGCCTTGTAGATCAGCACGAAGCCCAGCGCCACCAGCGAGTACATCAGGCCAGAGAGCAAGCCGCCGATCAGGATTTCAAAGAAGAACGTCATGGTTCAGAGCCTCAGTGCGAAGTGCCCAGGTACGCCTTGATCACGTCAGGGTTGCCCTTGACCTCTTCCGGCGTGCCGTCGCCGATCTTCTTGCCGTAGTCGAGCACCACCACGCGGTCGGAGATATCCATCACCACGCCCATGTCGTGCTCGATCAGCACGATGGTGGTGCCGAACTGCCGGTTCACGTCCAGGATGAAGCGGCACATGTCCTGCTTCTCTTCCACGTTCATGCCGGCCATGGGCTCGTCCAGCAGCAGCATCGAGGGCTCGGCCGCGAGTGCGCGCGCCAGTTCGACGCGCTTCTGCAGGCCATACGGCAGGCGCCCGACCGGGGTCTTGCGGATCGACTGGATCTCGAGGAAGTCGATCACTTCCTCGACCTTCTGGCGATGGCGCATCTCTTCGTTGCGCGCCGGGCCCCACCACAGCGCGTGGGCGAAGAGCCCGGTGCGGAACTGCGTGTTGCGCCCGGTCATGATGTTGTCCAGCACCGTCATGCCCTTGAACAGCGCGATGTTCTGGAAGGTACGCGCAATGCCCTGGCGCGCCGCGGCGGTCGGGTGCATCTGCTTGCGCTCCTCGCCGCGGAACACGATGCGTCCCTGCTGCGGGTGATAGACGCCGTTGATCACGTTGAGCATCGAACTCTTGCCGGCGCCGTTGGGGCCGATGATGGCGCGCACCTCGTGCTCGCACACATCGAACGAGATATCGGTCAGCGCCTTGACCCCGCCGAACGACAGCGAGATATGCTGCAGGTCCAGGATCACCTCGCCGCCGGTGCGCGCCTGTTCGCCGGTGCGCTGCGCGCGCTGCGTGCCGGGATGCGCGCCGCTGTCATCCGTCAGTTCCGCAGGAGACATCGGACCCGTAGGTGCGATCGCGCCGCCGCTGCCGGCACCGCTGGCATCCGTGCGTGCCGTCCCCGCCCATTCGCGCTGCCCCGCGCCTTGCCAGGCTACTTGCGTCATCTTGCTGCCCTCGCTCATGCCGCGCGCGCCGCCACCGGCAGGCGCTTCGCATTGACCAGCTTCAGCGTGGCCGACACGCTGCCCTCGCGTCCGTCTTCGAACTTGACGCGCGTCTCGATGAACTGCTCGGACTTGCCCGCATAGAGCGCCTCCACCAGCACGCCGTATTTGTCGGCGATAAAGCCGCGGCGCACCTTGCGCGTGCGCGTGAGCTCGTCGTCGTCCGGATCCAGTTCCTTGTGCAGGACCAGGAAGCGTGCCACCTGCGATCCGGCCAGCATCGGGTCGTTGGCCAGGTCGGCATTCACCTGGTTCACGCATTCGCCGATCATTTCCAGCACCTCGGGCTGCGCGGCCAGGTCGACATAGCCGGCGTACGGCAGGTGGCGGCGCTCGGCCCAGTTGCCCACGGCCTCGAAGTCGATATTGATAAACGCGCAGACCTGGTCGCGGTCATTGCCGAAGGCCACCGCTTCCTTGATGTACGGGAAGAACTTGAGCTTGTTCTCGATGTACTTTGGCGCGAACATCGAGCCATCGGCCAGCTTGCCCACGTCCTTGGCGCGGTCGATGATCTTCAGGTGGCCGTCGGCGTCGATCACGCCGGCGTCGCCGGTCATGAAGTAGCCCTCGTCGTTGATGGCCTCGCGCGTGGCGTCATCGCGCTTGTAGTAGGACTTGAGCAGGCCCACGCCGCGCACCAGCACCTCGCCGTTGTCGGCGATGCGGATTTCCATGCCGGGCGCCGCCGGGCCGACTGAATCGAACTTGACCTTGCCGTCCGGCTGCAGGCACACATAGGCGCAGGTCTCGGTCTGGCCGTAGAACTGCTTCAGGTTCACGCCGATCGAGCGGTAGAAGCGGAACAGGTCCGGTCCGATCGCCTCGCCCGCGGTATAGCCCACGCGGATGCGGCTCATGCCCAGCACATTGCGCAACGGGCCGTAGACCAGCGCTTCGCCAAGGGCGTAGCGCGCGCGGTCCGCGAGCGATACCGGCTTGCCGTCGAGGATATCGGTGCCGCAGCGCTTCGCCACGTCCATGGCCCAGTGGAACAGCTTGCGCTTGATCCAGCCGGCATCCTCCATGCGGATCATCACCTGCGTCAGCAGCCCTTCATAGATACGCGGCGGCGCAAAGTAGTAGGTGGGGCCGATCTCGCGCAGGTCGGTCATCACCGTTTCGCGCGATTCCGGGCAGTTCACCGTGAAGCCCGCCACCATCGCCTGCGCGTATGAGAACAGATTGTCGCCCACCCATGCCATCGGCAGGTAGGACAGCACGTCGTCGTCCGCGCTGAGCTTGTCGAAGGCGCAGCCGTTGCGCGCCGCGCCGATCAGGCCGTAGTGCGAATGGCACACGCCCTTGGGCTTGCCGGTGGTGCCGGAGGTATAGAGGATGATCGCGGTGTCGTCGGGCTGGCCGGCGGCGATGGCCTCGTCATAGAAGCCCGGGTGCGCCTGGTCGAACTCGCGGCCCAGTTCCTGTAGCTGTTCATAAGACATCAGCGACGGATGGTCGTAGTCCATCAGGCCGCGCGGGTCTTCAAAGATGATGTGGCGCACGGCGCGGCCGGACTCGGCCAGCTGCGCTTCCACTTCCAGCAGCTTGTCGACCTGCTCCTGGTCCTCGACGATGGCGAACTCGATCTCCGCATCGTTGAGCACGTAGACCATCTCGTTGGCGATGGCGTCCTGGTACAGCGGCACCGGCACACCGCCCAGCGCCTGCGCCGCGGTCATGGCCCAGTACAGCCGCGGGCGGTTGTCGCCCACCACCGCCAGATTCATGCCGCGTCTGAAACCGAGTGCGGCCAGCCCGCAAGCCAGTGCCCTCACCTGCTGCGCCGCCTGGGCCCAGCTGTATGTCTGCCAGATGCCGAGATCCTTCTCGCGGTGAGCCGGATGATCCGGCCGCTGCTGGGCGTGCGCCAGCAGCCATCGCGGGAAGGTCGTCGCCGACGATTCCTGCATCGCTGTCTCCTGTCCCTCCGGCGTGGGGATCCACGCGCGGTGTCAAGCGTCGGTCCGGTGGTTATACTTGGCTTGTTTTGCCTGGCGGCAGTCATGCCGCAGCGCATCAAGCCCGTGGTGCCTTGTTTTGCGGCACTTCCCGGCTCCGTGGTGATCGTAAGATAGCCCATGCCATCCACCCGGGTTGTCACGCCGGTGACAATTCCGGGTTAATCCCTACCGGAGCAAATTCAGGCCATGCTGAACGATTTTGTCGACCGCTGCGTGTGGGCAGCAGACCTGAGTCCCGAGCAGCGCGAGCGCGTGCGCCGCGCCATGTTCGTGCACGAGTACACCCAGGGCGACTACGTCTGTCACAAGGGTGACATGGCCGAGCACTGGATGGGCGTGCTCGAAGGCATCGTCAAGATCACCACGGTGTCGCCCTCGGGCAAGTCGGTCACCTTCACCGGCGTGCCCACCGGCGGCTGGTTCGGCGAAGGCGCGGTGCTCAAATCGGAAATCCGCAAGTACGACGTGATGGCGCTGCGCCGCTCGACCATCGCCTTCCTGCCGCGCGACACTTTTCTGTGGTTGCTGGATACCAGCCTGCCGTTCACGCGCTTCCTGCTGACCCAGTTCAACGAACGCCTGGGACAGTTCATCGCCGCGGTGGAATATGAGCGGCTGCTCGACATCGATTCGCGCGTGGCGCGCGCGGTGTCGTCGCTGTTCAATGAGCACCTGTATCCGGGGATCGGCAAGACGCTGGAGATCTCGCAGGAAGAGATCGGCCTGCTCGCTGGCATCTCGCGCCAGCGCGCCAACCAGGCGCTCAAGGTGCTGGAACAGCAGGGCCTGGTGCGGGTGGACTACGGCGTGATCGAGGTGCTGGACCTGGAGGGGTTGCGGCAGTACGGCGAATAACATGGCCAGCGCCATCGACGACGCCACGCTGCAGGCCTATCGCGAGACGCACTACCGCGTGCTGGGCGACCTGCCGATGGTATTGCGGGTAGACCAACCCAGCGCCCCGCTGGCGGCGCTGCACCGCGCGCTGGGCGTGGCAGCGAGCGCCTTCATTACCGCCGCCAACCCGTTCAGCCTGCGCTGCGACGACGACGCCAACGCAAAGCGCCAGCAAGCGCTGGCGCAAGACTTGGCAAGGATGGGATTGCGCGCAATCGAAGCCGCCGGAGAGCATCCACGCAACGGCTGGCCGGCCGAGCCGAGCTTCCTGGTGCCGGGGCTGTCGCTGGCGGATGCACGGGCACTCGGCGAGAAATACGAACAGAACGCGGTGGTCTGGAGCGGCGCGGACGCGGTGCCGCGGCTGGTGCTGCTGCGCTGAACGCCGGGCCGGGCGGTGGTGCCGGCCGGCGCCTCAGCCGGTGCGGCGGTCAGTGGCCGTGATGACCACGATGGCCGTGATGACCGTGATGACCGCGATGCCCATGGCCGTGGTGGCGATAGTGATGATGCCGATGATAGTGGTGATGGCGGCCGCGCCACTCATGGCGGCCATACCAGCGACGGCCATCCCAATAACGGTCGCCATGCCAGCCGTGATGGCGCGGCGCATACACCACGTGCGGCGGGGGTGCCACATAGACCGGGGCCGGCGCCGCATAGACCGGCGCGCCGATCTGCACGCCCACGTCCACATGGGCCATCGCCGAACGGGCCGCCAGCAGGGACATTGCGCCCGCGAGCAGCGCAGCAAAGAGAATCGGGGGAGCCATGGAGCTTGTTTTGTCGTAATGGGAATGAGTGCACTCTACCGCGCATTCCTGTTACCGGATGCGGCGGAGTGTTTCGGCATATAACGCCGTGTAAGCGGGATTTGGCGGCAACCGGAACCGGCCCCGGAAAAAGCTGCGGCCGCCCGCAGGCGGCCGCTGTACCACGCGGCAAGTGCCGGGCAGCTTACTTGCTATAGACGTACACGCCGCGGCCAGTCTTGCGGCCCAGGTAGCCGGCAGCGACCATCTCGCGCATCAGCATCGCCGGGCGGTACTTCGGATCGGCAAACTCCGTGTACAGCACTTCCATCACGGCCAGCATGGTGTCCAGGCCGATCATGTCAGCCAGCGCCAGCGGCCCGATCGGGTGGTTGCAGCCCAGCTTCATGCCTTCGTCGATCTCTTCCGGCGAGGCCAGGCCTTCGCCCAGCACGCAGAAGGCCTCGTTGATCATCGGGCACAGGATGCGGTTGACGACGAAGCCCGGGCTGTTCTTGACCGTGATCGGGTATTTGCCGAGCTGCTTCGACAGGGCCTCGACGGCGGCGTGGGTGGTGTCGCTGGTCTGCAGGCCGCGGATCAGTTCCACCAGCGCCATCACCGGCACCGGGTTGAAGAAGTGCATGCCGATAAAGCGGTCGGCGCGCGAGGTCACGGCAGCCAGCTTGGTGATCGAGATCGACGAGGTGTTGGACGCGATGATCACGTTCTCGCCGACGATGCCGTCGATCTGCTTGAGGATCTTGACCTTCAGGTCGTAGTTCTCGGTGGCGGCCTCGATCACGATATCGGTGGCCTTGAGATCGTCATACGAGGTGCTGCCCTTGATGCGCGCCAGCGCCCTGGCCTTGTCGGCCTCGGTCAGCTTTTCCTTCTTGATCAGACGGTCCAGGCTGCTTGCCACGGTGGCGACACCCTTCTGCACGGCGGCATCGCTGATGTCGACCATCACCACGTTGAGACCTACCACTGCGCAGGCCTGGGCGATGCCATTGCCCATGGTGCCGGCACCGACGATGCCCACTGTCCTGATGCTCATCTTGTCTTCCTCTGCTTGGTTGGATTGCTGATTGATCGGTTCAGGCGCGGCTCAGGCGCCCTGCTCGCGCAGCGCGGCGATGATGCGCTGGGCATGGCCCTTGAGCTGTTCCGGGTCCTGCATCTCGCGCGCATGGCCGCGCAGCGCGCTGTCGGCATAGCGCGGCACGATATGGAAATGGACGTGCGGCACGGTCTGGCCCGCGGCCGCGCCGTTGAACTGGCCGATGGAGATGCCGTCGGGCGCAAACGCCGCGCGCACCGCGCGCGCCACGCGCTGCGTGGCGACAATGGCGGCCTGCGCGCCCTGCTCGGACAGGTCGAACAGGTTGACCGCGGCTTCCTTGGGCACCACCAGCGTATGGCCGTCGGCCTGCGGCATGATGTCCATGAAGGCGATGGTATCGTCGTCCTCGTAGACCTTGATGCACGGCAGCTCGCCGCGCAGGATCTTCGCGAAGATATTGGTCGGGTTGTACTGGGTGTCCATGATCTTTGGCTTGCGGTTGTCTCGAATACGTTTGCCGTGGCGCGGCCGCCGGCACAGCCTTCGAGTGTAACGCAGGGCGACCCCTCACTGCGGCCGCCCTGCGCGGTAATCGGGCACTGCTTGCTGCGCGGTGCCGCCGGCTCTACATATTGCGCCGGTACTGCCCGCCCACTTCGAACAGCGCATGGGTGATCTGCCCCAGCGAGCAAACCCGCACCGCGTCCATCAGCACCGCAAATACGTTCTGGTTGTCGATCACCGCCTGGCGCAACTGCGCCAGCATGGCCGGCGCCTCGGCCGCGTGGGCCTGCTGGAACGCATGCAGGCGGTCGAGCTGGCTCTGCTTCTCGGCCTCGCTGGAGCGCGCCAGCTCCAGCTTCTGCGGGGTCGGGTCGCCGTCCGGGTTGCGGAACGTGTTCACGCCGATGATGGGCAGCGTGCCGTCGTGCTTGAGCTGCTCATAGTAGAGCGACTCTTCCTGGATCTTGCCGCGCTGGTAGCCGGTCTCCATCGCACCGAGCACGCCGCCGCGCTCGGCAATGCGCTCGAACTCCTGCAGCACCGCCTCTTCCACGAGGTCGGTCAGCTCCTCGATCAGGAAGCTGCCCTGGTTGGGGTTCTCGCACCTGGCCACGCCCCACTCGCGGTTGATGATCAGCTGGATCGCCAGCGCGCGGCGCACCGACTCGCCGGTGGGCGTGGTGATGGCCTCGTCGTAGGCATTGGTATGCAGCGAATTGCAGTTGTCGTAGATCGCGATCAGCGCCTGCAGCGTGGTGCGGATATCGTTGAAGTCGATCTCCTGCGCATGCAGCGAGCGGCCCGAAGTCTGGATGTGGTACTTCAGCTTCTGGCTGCGCTCGTTGGCGCCGTATTTGTCGCGCATGGTCACGGCCCAGATGCGGCGCGCGACGCGGCCCAGCACGCTGTACTCCGGGTCCATGCCGTTGGAGAAGAAGAACGACAGGTTGGGCGCGAAATCGTCGATATGCATGCCGCGCGCCAGGTACGCCTCCACATAGGTGAAGCCGTTGGACAGCGTGAACGCCAGCTGCGAGATCGGGTTCGCGCCGGCCTCGGCGATGTGGTAGCCGGAGATCGACACCGAGTAGAAGTTGCGCACCTGGTGGTGGACAAAGTACTCCTGGATATCGCCCATCACCTTGAGCGAGAACTCGGTGGAGAAGATGCAGGTGTTCTGGCCCTGGTCTTCCTTGAGAATGTCGGCCTGCACCGTGCCGCGCACGTTCTGCAGCACCCAGGCGCGGATCTTGGCTTCTTCGTCGGCGGTGGGCTCGCGCTGGTTGTCGGCGCGGAACTTGTCGAGCTGCTGGTCGATGGCGGTGTTCATGAACATCGCCAAAATGGTCGGGGCCGGGCCGTTGATGGTCATCGACACCGAGGTGCTCGGGCTGGTCAGGTCGAAGCCGTCGTACAGCACCTTCATGTCGTCGAGCGTGGCGATCGACACGCCGGAGTTGCCGACCTTGCCGTAGATGTCCGGACGCACATGCGGGTCTTCGCCATAAAGCGTGACCGAGTCGAACGCGGTCGACAGCCGCTTGGCATCCATACCTTCGGACACCAGCTTGAAGCGCCGGTTGGTGCGGAAGGCATCGCCCTCGCCGGCGAACATGCGGGTGGGGTCTTCGTTCTCGCGCTTGAAGGCGAACACGCCGGCGGTGTACGGGAAGCTGCCGGGAACGTTCTCGCGCATCAGCCACTTCAGCACCTCGCCGTCGTCCTCGAAGCGCGGCAGCACCACCTTGCGCACCTTGGTGCCGGACAGCGTGGTCGTAACCAGCCCGGTGCGGATCTCCCGGTCGCGGATTTTCACTACGTACTCGTCGCCGCTGTAGGCTTCGCGCATCTGCGGCCACATCGCCAGCAGCTTGCGCTCGACCTGACCGAGGGCGCTGTCGCGCTCCGCCGCCAGCGCATCCAGCGCCGCGCCATCGCCTTGCGCGGCCTGCACCATGCGGCTCGATTCACGCAGTTGCTGGCGCTCGCGTGCAATGCGGCTCTGCTCCATCACGCGGCGGTGGTAGCCGCGCACCGTGTCTGCCAGTTCCGCCAGGTAGCGGCTGCGCGCCGGCGGCACGATCACATTCTGGCCGGTGGAGATGCGCCCCGCCTGCGCCGGCAGCACGCCCGGCTGCAGCTTCAGGCCGCGTTCGGCCAGCGCCGCGCGCAGCCCCTGGTACAGCATGGTCACGCCATCGTCATTGAAGCGCGACGCCTGCGTGCCGTAGACCGGCATGTCCTCGGCCTTGCCGTGCCATTGCTCGCGGTTGCGCTGCACCTGCTTGGCCACGTCGCGCCACGCGTCCTGCGCGCCCTTGCGGTCGAACTTGTTGATGGCGACGAAGTCGGCAAAGTCCAGCATGTCGATCTTCTCGAGCTGGCTGGCCGCGCCGAACTCGGGCGTCATCACATAGAGCGACAGGTCCACGTGCGGCACGATGGCCGCGTCGCCCTGGCCGATGCCCGAGGTCTCGACGATCACCAGGTCGAAGCCCGCCACCTTGCACGCGGCGATCACGTCCGGCAGCGCCTGCGAGATCTCGGAGCCAGCCTCGCGCGTGGCCAGCGAGCGCATGAAGATGTTCGGGTGGTTGATCGCGTTCATGCGGATGCGGTCGCCCAGCAGCGCGCCGCCCGACTTGCGCCGCGACGGGTCGATCGAGATCACGGCGATCGACAGCGCATCCTGCTGGTCGAGGCGGAAGCGGCGGATCAGTTCGTCGGTCAGTGAAGACTTGCCGGCGCCGCCGGTGCCGGTGATGCCGAGCACCGGGATCGATGCCGCTGCCGCTTGCGCATGCATCGCCTGCACCAGCGCCGGATCGGCCTTGCCGTTCTCCAGCGCGGTAATCAGCTGGGCCAGCGCGCGGCGGTCGCCGCCGGTGACGGGTTCGAGCGAGGCCGGCGCATAGCGCGACAGGTCGATGTCGCAGCGCTGCACCATATCTGCAATCATGCCGGCCAGGCCCATGCGCTGGCCGTCCTCGGGGCTGAAGATGCGCGCCACGCCGTAGGCCTGCAGCTCGCGGATCTCGTCCGGCACGATCACGCCGCCACCGCCGCCAAAGACCTGCACGTGCTCGCCGCCCTTCTCGCGCAGCAAGTCGACCATGTACTTGAAATATTCGACATGGCCGCCCTGGTAGCTGGAAATCGCGATGCCCTGCGCGTCTTCCTGCAGCGCCGCCGTCACCACTTCCTCGACCGAGCGGTTGTGGCCGAGGTGGACCACCTCGCAGCCATGCGACTGCAGGATGCGGCGCATGATGTTGATCGAGGCGTCATGGCCATCGAACAGCGACGCCGCCGTGACAAAGCGCACCTTGTTGACCGGACCGCGGCCTTGCGCGGTGGGCTTGGGCTGGGGCGCACCGCGGCGCACATCATGCACATCGGAAAGGTCGGTCATTGTCTCCACCGTCTGTGGTGTTGGCTGCCACCGCGGCGTGCGCCTGAAGTACCGCTCTGTGCCGGCTTGGCCGCAAACGCGCGGGCTGCGCCCCCGGGTCGGGGCCGATCGATTATATGACGTTGACGTTAACGTAAAGCAATGGGGCGGAACCCCGAGCCCGGCGTGCATGGGACGGGGCTGTCCCTATAGAGTAGGCGCCCGCGGCAGGCGCCGCGCAAGCATCCGGGCAAACAAAAGGCCACCCTCAGGTGGCCGTTCCGGCAAAGCTTGAGTGGTCCGCTCAGGCCCAGATCCTGGGGCACTCCCCGAACGCATCCGTGCTGTGCTCCTCCACCCGGTGCCGCATCGCCCGCAGCCACGCCACCAGCCGCCGCAGCGACCACGGCGCCGGCACCTGTGCCAGCGTAAAGCGCGCGCCCGCGCCATCGCCCGACAGCCACACCCGGTAGCCCTCCGGCAACGCCAGCTCAGTGCCCGGCTCCAGCCAGATGTCGTTGGGACTGCCTTCCACCGTCACCCACAACTTGCCCGCCACCGCGCAGACGGTCTGCCCGTAACCGGCGCGCCAGCTCACTGGCAGCCCAGGCTCGTCCAGCTCGAAAGTCCGTAGTTCGCGCATGTCCCACTCCTCATAGCCGGCGGTCGCGTCCGGCGCCGGCCCCCGTGGATGCCGAATGATCACGGTAGCCGGCGCCTTCCTCCGCCACGCTTCCATTATTCGCATCCCTCACTACAATCCCATGTACAGTTGTGAACAGTTTTCGATGAACTGTTCAGTAGTTTTCCCTGACAGTTGTCGCTTGTAGCGATCTGCGCCTACCGGCTTCCCCCGGCTGCCTGCCCATGAAACTAATCTTAGATGCTTCCACCGGAATTCCACTGACCGAGCAGATCGTTGCCGGCGTGAAAGCGTGGATCGGCAACCGCGAAGCACGGCCCGGCGCACGCCTGCCGTCAATCCGGCAGTTGGCGGCGGAGAACGGCATCAGCCGCTTCCCGGTGATCGAAGCCTATGACCGGCTGGTATCGCAGGGGCTGCTGGATTCGCGCCAGGGTTCGGGCTTCTATGTGGCGGACAGCCCGCTGGCGGGGCGCTCGGCGTGCGGATGGTCCGATCCGAGCCTGGCCGAGGATCTTTCCGACCACATCCTCGAGCAGTTCAACCACCCCAGCGGCACGCTCAAGCTGGCCGGGGGCTTCGTGCCGGAGACCTGGCGCGACGTCGAGGGGCTGACGCAGGCGATCCGCGCGATCTCGCGCAATGAGATCGACAGCGTGATCCACTACGCCACGCCGATGGGGCATCCGGAACTGCGTCGCCAGGTGTTGCTGCGCGTGCGCCAGCTGGGCATCGCCGCCGAACTGCCGCAAGTGCTGATCACCACCGGTGCCAGCCAGGCGCTGGACCTGGTGGTACGCCATCTGCTCAAGCCCGGCGATACCGTGTTCGTGGAAGATCCCGGCTACTACAACCTGTTCGGCCTGCTGCGGCTGCATGGGGTGCAGCTGGTGGGCGTGCCGCACACGGCCAACGGCCCCGACCCGGACGCCACCGAGGCGCTGCTGCGCCAGCACAAGCCCAAGCTGTTCTTCACCAACAGCGTGCTGCAGAACCCGACCGGATCGACGCTGGCGCCGCCGGTGGCATTCCGGCTGCTGGAGCTGGCGCGCCGGCATGGCTTCCGCTTTGTCGAGGACGATATCTTCTCGGACTTCCAGACCCACTTCACCGACCGGCTGGCCACGCTGGACCAGCTTGAGCACGTGATCTACATCGGCGGCTTTTCCAAGACGGTGTCGGCCTCGCTGCGGGTCGGCTACCTGGTGGCGGACAAGGCGCTGGTCAAGGACCTGGTCGATGTGAAGGTGCTGACCAGCGTGGCCGGTTCGCACTTCGCGGAAGCAGTCACGGCGGCGCTGCTGGAGCGCGGCGGCTACCGCAAGTATGTGGAGCGGCTGCGCCTGCGCGTGCGCGAGGCCTGCGCCAATGCCGTGCGGCAACTGACCGGCAACGGCTGGGAGGTGTTCTGCCAGCCGTCCGGCGGCAACTTCCTGTGGGCGCGCCCGCCCGGCATCGAGGATTCGCGCGAACTGGTGACGCTGGGCGAGGAATACGGCGTGACGCTGGCCCCAGGCAACTACTTCCGCCCGGGCGGCGAGACCTCGGCATGGATCCGGATCAACGCCGCCTATGCCAACGAGCCGCGCGCGGTGGCCTTCATGAAGGCCGCGGCCGGGCGCGGCGGCTGAAGGCGCTCAGCCGCCGTGGTTATGCAGCACGGCATTACGCCGCGCGTAGCCGAAGTAGATCACCAGCCCCACCGACAGCCACACGAGGAAGGCAATCCAGGTCAGCGCCTGCAGATGCGCCATCAGGAACAGGCAGAAGCCGATCGACAGCAGCGGTACCACCGGCACGCCCGGGCAGCGGAATGCGCGCGGCAGTTCCGGGCGCGTCTTGCGCAGCACCAGCACCGCCACCGAGATCAGCGTGAAGGCCGCCAGCGTACCGATATTGATCAGCTCGGCCAGCACGTTCAGCGGCACGAAGGCGGCAATCGCGGCAAACACGATGCCGACGATCCAGGTGGCGAAATACGGCGTGGCATGCACCGGGTGCACGGATGACAGCCGCTCTGGCAGCAGGCCGTCGCGCGACATCGCAAAGATCACGCGGGTCTGGCCGTAGGTCATCACCAGGATCACCGTGGTCATGCCCAGGATCGCGCCCAGGTCGACAAAGCCCGCCACCCAGTTCTGGCCCGCGAACTGCAGCGCCAGTGAGACCGGGTGGTCCACGCCGGCAAACTTCGCGAACGGCACGATGCCGGTCATGATGGCGGCCACCACCACATACAGCACCGTGCACACCGCCAGCGAACCGATGATGCCGATCGGCAGGTCGCGGCGCGGGTTGCGCACCTCTTCCGCGGCAGAGGTCACCGCGTCGAAGCCGATAAAGGCAAAGAACACCAGCGCCGCCGCATTGAAGATGCCGGCAAAGCCGAATGGCGCGAACGGCTGCCAGTTGGCCGGCTGCACATGCCACACGCCCACCGCGATAAACAGCAGCACCACGCCGATCTTGACCGCCACCATCAGGTTGTTGATGCGCGTGGATTCGCGCACGCCGTACGACACTACCCAGGTGATGGCCAGCATGATCAGGCACGCCGGCAGGTTCAGCATGGACTTCACCCCCGGCACCGAGCCTGGCGCCGCGGTCAGCGCCGCCGGCAGTTTCAGCCCGAAGCCCGCCATCAGCGACTGGAAGTAGCCCGACCACCCCACCGACACGGCGGACGTGGCCAGCCCGTATTCCAGCAGCAGGTCCCAGCCGATCATCCACGCGACGATCTCGCCCAGCGTGGCATAGCTGTAGGTATAGATCGATCCCGACACCGGGATCGCCGAGGCAAACTCCGCGTAGCACAGCGCGGCAAAGCCGCACGCCAGCGCCGCGATCACGAACGACACCGTCAGCGCCGGCCCCGCGGTCAGCGCGCCGGTGCCGGTCAGCACGAAAATGCCGGTGCCGATGATGGCGCCGATGCCCATCATCACCAGGTCGGTTGGACCCAGCACCTTCTTCAGGCCGTCATCGCGCGCGACGGCCAGCATCGCGTCGATGTCCTTGGTGCGGAACAAGCTCATTCAGACTCCATGCAACTGTGGCCGGGCACGCGGCGGCAAGCCGCGCGGGCCCGGAAAATGGGCGGTAGTTTACGCCCGCCGCGGCGCGAAGGCGTCACATTGCGCGCCCGCGCGCGGCAGGCACGTCATCGAATGATAGAAAAGGCCAGGCTGGCCGGCACTGACCGCAGGCAAAGTCAGCCGCCGCAGCCGGGCGCCGACAGGATGCCGTCCACGCGCGCCAGGGCGGCGGCAAGCGGATCGAGCGCCAGCAGTGCAGCGCCGGCAAGGGCCAGTGCCGCCAGCGCTGCAATCCTCGCGCGCAGCGGCCACGGCCCCGCCAGGGCCGCCAGCCCCAGCGGGGCGAGAGCCGCGCAGGCAAGAAGGAGCCGCGGCAGCATCGGCACTTCAGCGGCTGGCAGCCTCAGGAACCGCGGCATGTGCCGGGCCCTTGGCAAGTGCCGGCAACGGCCCCGCGCGGCGCAGGCCAAGCCACGAGCACGCGGCGGAGCACAGCGTCACCGCCACCAGCGCCGTGATGCTGTGCTGGTAGCTGCGCGTGGCATCGAACGACCACGCCCCCAGCTGCACCGTCAGGAAGGCGCCCAGCTGGTGCCCGAGGAACAGCAGGCCAAACACCTTGCCCTTGATCCGGCTGCCGTAGCGCTCGAAGCAGAACATCGAGGTCAGGATCACCGTTCCCAGATAGCTGGCGCCAAAGCCGACCGCAAACGGCAGCACGCCCAGGCCCGGCACCAGCAGCAACAGCATCGATGCCGAGCGCAGCGCGTAGAACGCGGCCAGCAGCCGGTGCTTGTCCCAGCGCAGCGCCAGCGCGCCGGAGACCAGGCCGCTGGCCAGCTCCAGCGCGCCGAGCGTGCTCATCGCATAGCCCATCGCCAGCCGCGGCACGCCCTGCCCCTGCCAGTACGCGATCAGGTGCACGTCGATAAAGGCCATGGTGGCGCCGCAGCCGAAGAAGCCGGCCGCCAGCGCATAGAACACCGGGTCACGCCGCACCACCGTCCATGCCGGCACATCGGCCCCGGCCGTGCGTGGCGCCGGTGCGGACGCCGGCTCCCAGCGCGAAGTCAGCCACAAGGCGCCGGCCACCGGCAACGCAAACACCGCACCGGCCACGCCGAACGCCGTGATCCAGCCCGCCTGCGGCTGCAGCCAGATCCACAGCGGCGACAGCACGATAAAGCCGATCGCGGTGCCGTTGGTAACCACCGCATAGGCCAGCCCCTTCTTGCGCTCCTCGAACAGCCGGTCCACCAGGATGCCCATCGGCACAAAGGTCATGGCCGCCAGCCCGAACGCACCGGCGAGGCCGAACATCAGCACGAAGAACGTCAGCGATCCCGGCCACAGCGCCGCGCCACCCAGCGCAATGCCTGCCGCCAGCGCCCCAGCGGCCGCGGTGCGCAGCGGGCCGACGCGATCGCTGAGCGCGCCGACCACCGGCGACATCAGCCCGGTGGCGAGCATAAAGACACTGCCGGACCAGGCAAACTGCGCACGGCCCTGCCCGAAGTGCGTGGCGAGGTCGACGAAGTACACCTGGTAGAGGCCCTTGACCGCGGTCGAGACAAACATCGCGGCGAAGCCGATGGCGACCAGGGCAAGGGTGATGGCGGGGATGCGTGTGCGGGGCATGTCGATCTCTCAGTCGTGCGAGGCCTGGTGCCATGCTAAGCCAGCCCGCCCTCCGGCCATGGCAACCACCCGGCCCAGAAAAGCAACTTTTCGGCCATCCCTGTTGTGTTGTGCTGGATTCGCGCGAGAATGGCGGCATCGTACCGCTCGCTCTTCCCTTGCCGCGATGACTACCGCTTATCTCCTGGTGCTGCCCAACGTCCACATGCTCGACCTTGGCGGCCCGCTGCAGATCCTGGCCAGCGTATCGGAACTGGGTATTGGGCCACTCAAGGTGCGCTGCGTCGGGCCACATTCGAGCGTCCCTTCGTTCCAGGGGCCGGCACTGAGCCAGGTCGAACGCCTGCCTGCACGACTCGCCTCCGGCGATGTGGTGCTGGCCATCGGCAGCAAACTTCTGGACACACTGACCCGTTCGCCGGCATGGCACGATAGCGTGAATTGGCTGAAAAGGTCTTTCGCCGACGGCAGGAACGCCGACGTACAGGTTGCCGCGGTCTGCACCGGTGCCTTCCTGCTCGGCGCCGCCGGCCTGCTCGACGGCCGCCTGTGCACCACCCACCACGCCCATACCCGCCGCCTGCGCACGCGGCACCCCGCCGCCTCGGTCATCGAGAACCGGGTCTTCGTTCGCGATGGCAATGTGTGGACGTCAGCCGGCGTGGCTTCGGGCATCGATCTGGCGCTGCGTCTGGTGGCCGATGCCTATGGCGACGAAGCCGCCATCGCCGTGGCGCGCGACAACGTGGTGCCCTTCCGCCGCTTCGGCGGCGATCCGCAGCTCGCCCCGCAGCTGCGCGCGCGCTCGCACGGCAACCCGCTGGTGCATGCGGTACAGGACGCGATCTCGCGGGAACTCGACACCAATGTTGCCGACCCGCGCTTTGCCGACCGCTTTGCCATCAGCGTGCGGCACCTGTCCCGCGTGTTCCACGAAGAAACCGGCCTCACGCCCAAGCAGTACCAGCTCACGCTACGCATGGCGCGCGCGCGCAAGCTGCTGGCGTCGTCATCGTTGCCGGTGGAAGAGATTGCGCTGAAAAGCGGCTTCGCCAGCGTGCAGGCCTTCCGCGCGTGCTGGAACAAGGCAGAGCCGGCCACGCCGAAGGCCTACCGGCAAGCCCGCGCCGGCAGCGCGGAATGACCGCGCTCAGGTGTGCATCAGGATATTGACCAGCCGGCCCAACGGATCGCGCACGTAGAAGCGGCGCACACCCCATGGCTCGTCGGCGGGACCGTACTCGATGGCGAAGCCGCCGGCCAGCATGCGGCGATGCGCCTCGTCCACGTCATCGACCTCGATCGACAGGTCCGGCACCGGCGTGCCGTTGCCGCCTTCCGTGGCGAAACTGAGCTGGACGGTCATGGTCGAGGTGCTGCCGTAGGTCCGGATCCAGCCGTGGTCCATCAATACGTCCAGGCCCAGGATGTCCTGGTAGAAAGCGCGGGCACTGGCCGGGTCGGCGACCGCGATGTTGGCAACGATCCGGTTGACCTTCATGCCCGCTCTCCCCTTACTTCGCCACCGGCATGGTGAACTCAGCGCCCTTGGCGATCGAATCCGGCCAGCGCTGCATCACGCTCTTGTAGCGCGTGTAGAAACGCACGCCCTCTTCGCCATAGGCGTGATGGTCGCCAAACAGCGATCGCTTCCAGCCACCGAACGAATGCCAGGCCATCGGCACCGGGATCGGCACGTTGATGCCGACCATGCCGACCTGGATCTGCCGCGCGAACGCACGCGCGATGCCGCCGTCGCTGGTGTAGCACGACACGCCGTTGCCGTATTCATGCGCATTGATCAGCGCCACCGCTTCGGCAAAGTCATGCACGCGCACTACCGACAGCACCGGGCCGAAGATCTCTTCCTTGTAGATCGTCATGTCCGGCTTGACGTGGTCGAACAGCGTGCCGCCGACATAGAAGCCGTTCTCATGGCCGGGTACGGTATGACCGCGGCCATCGGTCACCAGCATCGCGCCCTCTTCCACGCCCTTGGCGATATAGCCCTCCACCTTCGCCTTGTGCGCAGCGGTCACCAGCGGACCCATTTCGGCATCGGACTCCATGCCGTTGCGGATCTTCAGCGAGCTGGCGCGCTCGGCGAGCCGCGGCACGAGCTTGTCAGCGACATCGCCCACCGCTACGGCGACCGAGATCGCCATGCAGCGTTCGCCGGCAGAACCATACGCGGCACCGATCAGCGCATCGACCGCCTGGTCGAGATCGGCATCGGGCATCACCACCAGGTGGTTCTTGGCGCCGCCCAATGCCTGCACGCGCTTGCCGTGCTTGGTGCCCTCCGTATAGATGTACTCGGCAATCGGCGTCGAACCGACGAACGACAACGCCTGCACATCCGGATGCGCCAGCAGTGCATCGACCGCTTCCTTGTCGCCCTGCACGACATTGAACACGCCATCGGGCAAACCAGCCTGGCGCAGCAGGTCGGCAATCAGCAGGCTCGGCGACGGATCACGTTCCGACGGCTTCAGCACGAAGGTATTGCCGCACGCCAGCGCCACCGGGAACATCCACATCGGCACCATCACCGGGAAGTTGAACGGCGTGATGCCGGCCACCACGCCCAGCGGCTGGCGCAGGTTCCAGTTATCGATGCCGCCGCCGATGTTGTCGGTGAAGTCGGTCTTGAGCAGGTTGGGGATGCCGCAGGCAAATTCCACCACCTCGATGCCGCGCGTGACTTCGCCCCTGGCGTCCGAGAACACCTTGCCGTGCTCGCGCGTGATCAGCGCGGCCAGGTCGTCGTGGTGCTGGTCGAGCAGTTCCTTGAACTTGAACAGGATGCGCGCGCGGCGCAGCGGCGGGGTGTCGGCCCAGGCGGGGAATGCCGCATGGGCGGCGGCAACGGCGTCGGCCACGTCCTGCGTGGTGCCGAGCGCCACGCGTGCTGCGACTTCGCCGGTGGCGGGGTTGAACACGTCCGCCAGGCGCTGGCCGCCGGCGCGGCGCACAGCGCCGCCGATGAAATGGTGGATCTCGGCCAGTTGCCGGTTTTCTGCGATGCTCACTTGGGATTTCCTTCGATAGCCGCGGCACGCAAGTCAGCGCGCCCCCGGCATGCAATCAGGGAGGCCGGACCCGCAGGTCCGGCGGCAATGCGATGCGGCGCGCGCCGCTTACTTGATGTCCTGCAGCGCCTTCTTCACCGTATCGAACAGTTCCCCGATCTGGGCTTCAGAGATGATCAGCGGCGGCGAGAACGCCAGGATGTCGCCGGTGTAGCGCACCAGCACGCCGAGTTCCAGGCACTTCAGGAAGGCCTCATACGCGCGCGCGCCGGGCTGGCCGGGACGCGGCTCCAGCTCGATGCCGGCAACCAGGCCGTAGTTGCGGATGTCCTTCACGTGCGGCGCGCCGCGTACCCCGTGCACCGCGGCTTCGAACACCGGCGCCAGTTCGGCGGCGCGGCCGAACAGGTTTTCGCGCTGGTACAGGTCAAGGGTGGCAATGGCGGCAGCCGCGGCCAGCGGGTGGCCGGAGTAGGTGTAGCCATGCAGCAGCTCGATCGCGCCCGGCGCGGCCGAATTGACCACGGTGTCATGCACTTCGCGGCGCACGGCGACGGCGCCCATCGGCACCGCGGCGTTGTTGATCGCCTTGGCCATGGTGATCAGGTCCGGCGTAACCTTGAAGCGCTCGGCCGCGGTGGCGGCGCCGAGGCGGCCGAAGGCGGTGATGACCTCGTCGAAGATCAACAGGATGCCGTGCTTGCTGGTGATTTCACGCAGCTTTTCCAGGTAGCCGACCGGCGGCACCAGCACGCCGGCGGAGCCTGCCAGCGGCTCGACGATCACGGCGGCAACGTTGGACGGGTCGTGCAGCGCGAGGATGCGCTCCAGCTCATCGGCCAGGTGCGCGCCCCACTGCGGCTGGCCCTTGGAGAAGGCGGCCTCGGCGATATTCAGCGTGGCCGGCAGGTGGTCGGTGCCCGGCATCAGGTTGGCCGAGAACGCCTTGCGGTTGGGGCCGATGCCGCCCACCGCCATGCCGCCGAAGCCCACGCCGTGATAGCCGCGCTCGCGCCCGATAAAGCGCGTGCGCTGGCCTTCGCCGCGTGCACGGTGGTAGGCCAGCGCGATCTTCAGCGCGGTGTCGACCGACTCCGAGCCAGAGTTGGTGAAGAAGATGCGGTCGAGCCCCTGCGGCATGATCGCGGCCACCTTGGTGGCGGCCTCGAACGACAGCGGATGGCCCATCTGGAACGGCGGCGCATAGTCCAGCGTGGCGGCCTGGCGCGCTACGGCCTCGGCGATTTCCGTGCGGCAGTGGCCGGCAGCCACGCACCACAGGCCGGCGCAACCGTCCAGGATCTGGCGGCCGTCGTGGGTGGTGTAGTACATGCCGCTGGCCGACGCCAGCAGGCGCGGCGCCGCCTTGTACTGGCGGTTGGCGGTGAAGGGCATCCACAGGGCATCGAGATCGGGAATCACGGTCTTGGCGGCGTCCATACGTCCTCCTAAGGGGGAATCGGGTCGGATTGGCTGGTGGCACGCTGACTGGCAGCGCGGCGGCAATGAGGGCCACTCTACCGGCGGCGTCTGGCCGACAAAATATACAGTCCGGACAAGATTGCCTTACCGTGCAGTTTGAACACGCAAAACCGTACAGGCAAGCGTCATCGGGGTGCCGCCAGCCCGCCGCTGTGCCACGACCGCTCTGGACCGCGGTACGCCGTCCCACGCTGCACTGCGGCAAATTTCGCTTTGCGGAAGACCACCGCATCCTGGCCTGCCTCCAGCCGCTAAACTGTACAGGTTCACGCCTGCCCGAGTGCCTGATGCTGACCCTGAACCTGACCCGCACCCGCCGCGACGGCGACACCCTGACCGAGCAGATCGTCGCCGGCATCGCCGCACTGGTCGAGCAGCGCGCGCTGCGCGCCGGCACCGCCCTGCCCTCGGTGCGCCGCTTTGCGCAGCACCACCACGTCAGCACCTTCACCGTGGCCGAGGCCTACGGCCGGCTGACGGCGCTGGGCTACCTGGCGGCGCGCCCGGGCTCGGGCTATACGGTTGCACATCGCCATGCCCCGGCCGGGCACGCGCGCGCGCCGCAATGGGAGGCGCCGGGACTGAACGCAGCGTGGCTGCTGTCGGATGTGTTCGCCGACCACTCGGTGCCGATCAAGGCCGGCGCCGGCTGGCTGCCCGGCGACTGGCTCAACGAGGAAGGGCTGCACCAGGCCATGCGCGCCTCGGCGCGGGTGCCGGCGGCGCAGCTGTCGGGCTACGGCCATCCGTATGGCTTTGCTCCGCTGCGCGAGCATATCGCCGCCGGCCTGGGCCAGTACGGCATCCCGCTGCAGGCGCAGCAGGTAGTACTGACGCAGGGCGCCACGCAGGCGCTGGACCTGGTGGTGCGCACACTGCTGCGTGCCGGCGACAGGGTGCTGGTGGAATCGCCCTGCTACTGCAACCTCTTGCAGATCCTGCGGCTGGCGGGGCTGCGCGTGGTGGGCGTGCCACGCTCGGCGGCGGGGCTGGATACCGACGCGCTGGACGATGCCATCCGCGCCCATGCCCCGCGCGCGCTCTTTATCAATACCGTGCTGCAGAACCCGACCGGCGCCAGCCTGAGCAGCATGAACGCCTTCCGCGTGCTGCAGCTGGCCGAGCAGCACCGGCTGCTGGTGGTCGAGGACGATATCTACCGCGAGCTGGCGCCGGCCGGCTCGCCGATGCTGGCGGCCATGGACGGGCTGTCGCAGGTGGTCTACATCAATGGTTTTTCCAAGACCATCACGCCGTCGCTGCGCGTCGGCTATCTGGCCGCCAGCCCCGACCTGGCCAAGGCCTTCGCGCGCACCAAGATGGCGGTCGGCCTGACCTCATCGGAAGTCACCGAGCGGCTGGTCTACTCGGTGCTGACCAGCGGCCACTACGGCCGCCATGTGGCGGCGCTGGCCGAGCGGCTGCGTGCGCAGCAGGATCGCGTGACGGAAAAGATGGAAGCCTACGGGCTGGAGGTGCTGCTGCGCCCGGAGGGCGGGATGTTCGCCTGGGCGCGCCTGAACGAGGCGGCGCAGGCGCGGCTGCAGGCCAGCCGCCGCGGCGGGCCGCTGCACGGCAACCGCCTCGCCACGCTGGCGCTGGAGCATGGCATCTGGCTCGCGCCAGGGTCGTATTTCGAGCCGGACGAGACCGATTCGCCATGGATCCGCTTCAACGTGGCCACCGGCGATGCGCCACAGCTGTGGCAGTTCTTCGACCGCCTGGCGCAGGCGCCGCGCGCGGCGTAGCACCCGGGCAGCATGGAGCGGTCAGCTCCAGAGGCGCTCGACGAGCCAGCCCGCGGTGGCGCAGAGTCCCAGCCAGGCGGTCAGGCAGATAGCGATAAAGCGATAACTCATCTTGGAATGGACAACAAAGTCGTGGAGGCAGTGTGAATTTTTCGTTAGATCATACATCCATTCATGAATGTATGTAAGGACGGCGTGGACTCCCCGCTGGCAGCCAGGGTCTATTTGTACCGCAGGGAGCACACGAAGTACGCGCCAGCTGTCCCTGCAGCCGTCAGGGACGCGGCCGCCGAAGCGCCGGGGCTCTGCTACCCTTGAGCCTGCATTGCCCCACACGGGGTGACGATTTCAGCTCTCCAGCGCAGCAGAACCAGACCATGCATAGCCACGACCTGTCCGCCTGGACCCACAGCCACGCCTTCGACGCCGGCAACCGCGCCGCCGAACGCGGCACACGCCTGGTGATGGCGATCACCGCCGCCACTATGGTGGTAGAGATCGCTGCCGGCCTTTGGTTCAACTCGATGGCGCTGCTGGCCGATGGCTGGCACATGAGCTCGCACGCGCTGGCCATCGGCCTGTCGGCCTTCGCTTACGCCGCCGCGCGCCGCTACGCCGGCGACCGGCGCTTTGCCTTCGGCACGTGGAAGATCGAGGTGCTGGCCGGCTTTGCCAGCGCGGTGTTCCTGCTTGGCATCGCGGCACTGATGGCGGCCGGCTCGGTCGAGCGGCTGCTCAGCCCGCAGGACATCCACTACCGCGAGGCCATGGCCGTGACCGCGCTCGGCCTGCTGGTCAACCTGGGCTGCGCGCTGATCCTGGGCGGCCATGCGCACGGACACGACCACGGGCACGACCATGGCCACCATCACCACGGCCACGACCATGATCACGGCCACAGCCACCACCACGACATCAACCTGCGCGCCGCCTACATGCATGTGCTGGCCGACGCCGCGACCTCGGTGCTGGCGCTGGTCGCGCTGGCCGGCGGCTGGTGGCTGGGCTGGGCGTGGCTGGATCCGGTGATGGGTCTGGTGGGCGCCGCGCTGGTCGGCAGGTGGGCCGTCTGCCTCCTGCGCCAGAGCGGCGCCGTGCTGCTGGACCGCGAGATGGACCACCCGGTGGTGGAAGAAGTGCGCGAGGTGCTGGCGGGCCTGGACCCTGCCGACGCCAACGGCGAGGAGCGCACCAGTGTGACCGACCTGCATGTCTGGCGCGTGGGCCGGCAGCAGTTTGCCTGCATCGCCTGCCTGGTCACGCACGATCCGGCGCTGACCCCGCAGCGCGTGCGCGAGGCGCTATCCGTGCATGAGGAACTGGTGCACGTGACGGTGGAGATCAGCCGCTGCGAGGGCGCGCACTGAGGCGTGCCAGCGGTGCTTGCGGGTTCAGTCCAACTCGCACCACATGCATAGCGGCGGCGTATCGGTATGGCGGTGGAATTCGCTCGATGACATGACCTCGGCCGGCAGCTTCGCGGCCGGCACCAGCGTAAAACCGTAACGCGAGAAATAGCTCGGGCAGCTTGAGGCCAGCAGCACCGCGCGCCGCGCGCCGTTGGCGCGTGCGCGCATCAGCGCGGCGCGCACCACATGCGTGGCCACGCCCTGGTCGCGGTGTTCCGGCAATACGGCAACGCTGCGGATCACCACGGTCTCGCCGAAACGCTCGCCGGCAGCGCAAGCAATGATCTGCGATCCAAGGATGGCGACGTGGAAGTGCTCGAGCAAGCGGGCCACATCGTCCACGGGCAGGCCGCAGCGTTCCAGCACGCTGCCCACGGCTGGCGCGTCCGAGGGCATGGCCGCCCGGATCCGCAAGTCCTTGATCATCTGGAGCCTCTCTTTTTCACATCACCTCGCGACGGGGACACCATGGAAGCCCGGACATGGTTGTGCCGCCATCCGGCGGCACGGGTTGCACGCAGGCCATGTGGCCTGGCAGGCAACATTACCCGATTCAGTGGCGTTGTTCTATTGGGGAAGTAACGGAACAGAGGTGTCCGAAATGGCCCTCGCGATCACGGCAACTACGCGCACCACGACATGGCTGCCGTGCATGAACGGTCCCTGTGACACGCGTATGAAAATGGGGGAAATTGCGCGGGCGCACGCAAGACTGCCCGGCAACTTGTGCCAGGCAAAGAAAACTGGAGGCGGGGATACGGAATCGAACCGTCGTATACGGCTTTGCAGGCCGTTGCATCACCACTCTGCCACCCCGCCGCTGACGCCGCGTCTGTGCGACGCTACGTGCTGCGGGCCGCAGTGTAGCGGGAAATGGAAATCTTTGCAGGAGACGGCAAGGCTAGCCGATGCCGCCCATCGCGGACTGGATGTAGTTCTGCAACCCGACCTTGTTCACCAGTTCCAGCTGCGCCTCGAGCCAGTCGATATGTTCCTCGGTGTCGGCAAGGATATCGACCACGATCTCGCGCGAGACATAATCGCCGACTGACTCGAAGAACTTGATCGCTTCCTTGCAGCTGGCCTGCGACACCTGTTCGAGCTTCAGGTCGCAGCCGAGCATCTCCTCGGTGTTCTCGCCGAGCAGCAGCTTGTCCAGGTCCTGCAGGTTGGGCAGGCCATCGAGCAGCAGGATGCGCTCGATCAGCTTGTCCGCGTGCTTCATTTCCTCGATCGATTCCTCGTACTCGTGCTTGCCCAGCGCACCGAGCCCCCAATGCCGGTACATGCGGGCATGCAGGAAATACTGGTTGATCGCAGTCAACTCATGGCGTAGCTGGCCATTGAGCAACTGGATCACCTTTTTGTCGCTTTTCATGACTGCCCCCAACGCCCCCTCAAAACCGATGGACCCACTCTCATTTTCGTAATCACGAAAACCCCGCAGTGATTATCCCGCCGCGAACTTCATGGTAGTCCGGCAAGAGCGGACATCAAGCAGATTCGGCCTCGCCGCCGCATTTTCGCCGGGTTTTCACGCGCCATTGCGGATGCGAATACCAATGGTTTCCATTCGGTTTTCAAAAGCGCTTCGCTCGGCATCGTGCAAATAGAAGAGCGGGCGCACACGGCAATTGCCGCGCCGCCCGCCATCGGGAGCCACCCGTGAAAATCAGTCGAGCTTCGCGCCCGAATCCGCCACCAGCGTCTTCAGCACCGGCCAGTCGCGCGCATACAGCGCCTGCGCCTCGGCCGGCGAGCTGCCCACCGTGCGCAGCCCCAGCGCGACCAGTCGCTCCTGCATGTCGGGCGCCTGCAGGATGGCGCGCACTTCGCCTTCAAGCCTGGCGAGAATCGGCGCGGGCACGCCCACCGGCGCCACCAGGCCGATCCAGCCGACGGTCTTGAAGGCGCTGTCCTGCATGCCGGACTCAGCGAAGGTGGGCATGTCAGGCAGCGCGCTGCTGCGCTGCGTGCCGGTCACCGCCAGCGCCTTGAGCTTGCCGCTCTGGATATAGGGCTTGGCGGTCAGGATGCTGGCAAAGCCGAACTGCACCTGCCCGCCCAGCAGGTCCTGCATCATCGGCGCCTCGCCCTTGTAGGGCACGTGCGCGGCCTGGCCATGCACCAGCTTGCTGTAGTAGGCGCCGCTCAGGTGCGACAGCGAACCCACGCCCCACGAGGCATAGCTGAGCTTGCCCGGCCGGCTGCGCGCGTAATCGCCCAGTTCGCGCACGGTGCGCGCCGGCACCGACGGATGGGCCACCAGCACCAGCTGCGCATCGGCCAGCACGCTGATCATGGTCAGGTCCTTGCGCGGGTCGTAGGGCAGTTTCTGGTACAGGAACTGGTTGGTCAGCACCGACTGCGTCAGGGTCATCAACAACGTGTAGCCATCCGGCGCGGCCTTGGCCACGGCGTCGGTGCCGATGATGCCCGAGGCGCCCGCCTTGTTGTCCACCACCACGGGCTGGCCCAGGCGCTTGCTGAGCTTTTCGCCCATGGCACGGGCGATGGTGTCAGTGCCGCCGCCGGCCACATAAGGCACCACGATGCGGATCGGTTTGGCGGGATAGGTCTGTGCCGCGGCGGGCAGGGCCAGGCTGAGCGAAAGCCCGCCAATCAGCCCACCAGCGGCCAGCGCGAGCGATGCGCGTCGGTTCATGTCGTCTCCAGGTCGTCTTTATGGTTTTGGGGGACAACGTTAGCTGGCTTGAGAAATTACGTCCAATGCAATATTTTTCAGTTTTTGATGCAAGAATGATTAATTCATGGGTCTAAGGCAGCTGCATCACTTCGTCACGCTGGTCGAGCAAGGCAGTTTTGCCCGAGCCGCCGGCGCCCTGCACCTGTCGCAGCCGGCGCTCACCCGCAGCATCCAGGCGCTGGAAGCGGACCTGGGGCCGCTGATCGACCGCAGCTACGGCAAGGTGCGGCCAACCGCGGCGGGCATGCTGGCGCTCGAACGCGCGCGCCGCATGCTGCGCGAACAGCGCGAGTTGCGGCGCGACCTGCAACTGCTGGAGGAAGTAGAGATCGGCACGATCCGCGCGGGCTTCGGGCCGTTCGCGGCATCGTTCCTGCTCGATCCCGTGCTCGAGACGCTGGTGCGGCGCTACCCGCATCTGCGCATCGACCTGGAAACCGCGGACACGCCGGCCATGCGGCGTTCGCTCGAAGCGGAACGCCTCGATGTCTTTGTAGGCGAAAGCCGCAGCCTGGCGGAACTGGGACACCTGCAGATTGACCGGCTGCCGGCACTGGAAACGGCATTCTTCGTGCGCAGCGGGCACCCGCTGGCGCGGCAGCGCGAAGTCACCCTGGCCGAGCTGCGCGCCTATCCGGTGGCAGGGACGCGGCTGCCGGCGCATATCCTGCGCTTCTTCCGGCAGGCACTGCATCAAGCCAGCGGTGGCAGCGGCCCGGTTTCCGAGGACGCGCCCGGGCTGATGACCGTCACCTGCAACGACATGCACGCGCTGCGCTCGCTGCTGCTGGCCGTCGATGCCGTGGCGCTGGTACCCGTGGCGATGATGGCCGAGGCCTGCGCGCAAGGCATGGCCGTGGCCCTGCCGATGCACCCGCCAACCGAGCTGAGGGCGCAGTATGGGATCGTGTCGCTGGCCGGGCGCTCACCGTCGCCGGCCATGCGCGTCTTCGCGGCGCTGGTGCATGAAGCAGTGGCGCAAGCCGGCGGCGGTGCCGGGCTGTAGGACCAGGTCATGGCCCGGGCGTTGGGGATTCAGCCAGCAGCGACCGCGGGCTGCACAGCTTCGACACGCGACGGCAGGTGCGCGGCCAGCCGGCGGCGCGAGCGCTCAGGGTTGACCACGTACAGCCCGGCCAGCGCCACCAGCACGCCGGCCAGCGACGACACCGATGCGTCGATGGCGAGGATCGCACCGCGCTATTCGCGTGGCCTGCGCACCACGCTGCTGCTGGAAGCCGGCCGCCGGCTGCTGCGAGCGCACGCTGGAACAGGTCTCGATCCAGGAAATCTGCGCGCAGGCCGGCGTCACGACCGGCGCGTTCTACAGCCGCTTCGAAGGCAAGGATAGCTATTTCAGGGCGCTGCAAGCCCTGGTGCTGGCCACGCTGCGCAAGGGCATGGCCGAGCCGCTTGCGCAACTCCACCCGGCGGGCGCCTCGCCGGAACTGGAACTGCGCATCCGCTTTGCGCACCAGGCGCTGGCCGGCACGCTGCTGTACGCGCTGATCAACCGCGACAGCACCTTTGCGCTGTCGGACCGGCGGCTGGATATGGAGATGGCACGGGCGTTCCTGCTGTACGTGGCATAGCCACGCGCCGCCAATGCCAAGAGGCCCCGCGGGGCCTCTTGGTTCTTCCAGCAAGCGCAGCGGGGCTGCCCGCGCCTTACTCCACCGTCACTGACTTCGCCAGGTTACGCGGCTTGTCCACGTCGGTGCCACGCGCGCAGGCCGTGTGGTAGGCCAGCAGCTGCAGCGGCACCACGTGCAGGATCGGCGAGAGATCGCCGTAGTGCTCGGGCAGGCGGATCACCTGGATGCCGTCGGACGACTGGATCTGGGTGTCGCTGTCGGCAAACACGTACAGGCGGCCACCGCGGGCGCGCACTTCCTGGATGTTGGACTTGAGTTTTTCCAGCAGTGCGTCGTTGGGGGCGACGGTGACCACCGGCATGGCTTCGGTGACCAGTGCCAGCGGGCCGTGCTTGAGCTCGCCCGCCGGGTAGGCCTCGGCATGGATATAGGAGATTTCCTTGAGCTTGAGCGCGCCTTCCAGGGCGATCGGGTAATGCAGTCCGCGGCCGAGGAACAATGCGTTCTCGCGGCGCGCGAAGTCTTCCGACCAGGCGATGATCTGCGGCTCCAGCGCCAGCACGCCATGCAGCGCGGCGGGCAGGTGGCGCAGGTTGGTCAGGGCCTTGGCCTCGGCGTCTTCGGTCAGCAGGCCGCGCACCTTGGCCAGCGCCAGCGTCAGCATGTAGAGCGCGGCCAGCTGCGTGGTGAAGGCCTTGGTCGAGGCCACGCCGATCTCGGTGCCGGCGCGCGTCAGGAAGCGCAGCTCGGTCTCGCGCACCATGGCGCTGGTGGCCACGTTGCAGACCGCCAGCGTGTGCACGTGGCCAAGCGCGCGCGCATGGCGCAGCGCGGCCATGGTGTCGGCGGTCTCGCCGGACTGCGAGATCACCACCACCAGCGCGCGCGGATTGGGCACGGTCTCGCGGTAGCGGTATTCGCTGGCGACCTCGACCTGGGTCGGGATCCTGGCAATGCTCTCCAGCCAGTATTTGGCGGTGCAGCCGGAGTAGTAGCTGGTGCCGCAGGCCAGGATCAGCACGCTGTCGATGCCGGCAAAGACCTCGGCGGCGCCGCTGCCGAACAGCTCCGGCGAAATGCTTTCAATGCCTTCCAGCGTGTCGCCCAGCGCGCGCGGCTGCTCGAAGATCTCCTTCTGCATGAAGTGGCGGTACGGGCCCAGCTCCACCGACGCGGCGTGCGCTTCGACCACGCGCGCCTCGCGCTCGACCGGATGGTCGTCGACGTCGTGGATGGTCACGCCGTCCAGCGTGAGCTCGACCACATCGCCCTCTTCCAGGTAGATGATGCGGTTGGCGGTGCCGGCCACAGCCAGCGCGTCGGAGGCCAGGAAGGCCTCGTTCTCGCCCAGCGCCACCACCAGCGGCGAACCGGCGCGCGCGCCGACCACGCGGCCGGGCTGGTCCTTGGCGAACACGGCGATGGCGTAGGCGCCGTGCAGGCGCTTGGTCACCGCGCGCACCGAGGCGAACAGGTCGCCGCGCGTGGCACTGCTGGGGTAGGTGTAGGCCTGGTGGATCAGGTGGGCAACCACCTCGGTATCGGTCTGCGATTCAAAGCCGTAGCCGACCGCGCGCAGTTCTTCGCGCAACGGCTCGTAGTTCTCGATGATGCCGTTGTGCACCAGCGCGATGGTCTCGCCCGACAGGTGCGGGTGCGCGTTGACGGTATCGGGCTTGCCATGCGTGGCCCAGCGCGTATGCGCCACGCCGGTGAAGCCGGACAGGCCGGAAGCCTGCGTCTGCGCGTCCAGGTCGGCCACGCGCGACACGGTGCGCGCACGCTCGACCGCATCGTCGCGCACGACGGCGACGCCGCACGAGTCATAGCCGCGATACTCCAGGCGGCGCAGCCCTTCGATCAGGACCGGAACGATATTGCGCGTGGAAACCGCGCCGACGATGCCACACATGCTGAACCCCCGTTTGCTGGCGCCTGCCCGTAGACCTCAGGCGCCGGTATGAATCCTGTGGCGGCGCCCCGCCC
>NZ_JBYTAH010000050.1:0-19324 GCF_058787975.1 Cupriavidus sp. FW305-26 | reverse complement strand
GGGGGCGCGTGCCCTGGCCGCCCGCGGGCGGCCCTCTGACGCTTACTTCTTCGGCTGCTTGACCGGCCGCTGCCAGGCGTCGATGGTCAGCTGCTTGGCCCGCGACAGCGTCAGCTTGTCGGCGGGCGCCTCCTTGGTCAGCGTGGTGCCGGCGCCCAGCGTGGCGCCGCGGCGCACCGTCACCGGGGCCACCAGCTGGGTGTCGGAGCCGATAAAGACATCGTCCTCGATCACCGTGCGGTGCTTGTTCACGCCGTCATAGTTGCAGGTGATGGTACCCGCGCCAATATTGACGCGCGACCCCACCGTGGCATCGCCCACATAAGCCAGGTGGTTGGCCTTGCTGTGCGCGGCCACCTGGGCGTTCTTGACTTCGACAAAGTTGCCGATATGCACGTCCTCGCCCAGCTCGGTGCCGGGGCGCAGCCGCGCGTACGGCCCGATGCGCCCGGCGGGGCCAACCCTGGCCTCGTCGATATGGCAGAACGGGTGCACCTGGGCGCCGGCGCCGACGGTGCTGTTGCGGATCACGCAATGGGCGCCGATGCGCACACCGTCTTCCAGGTGCACGCGCCCTTCGAATACGCAGCCGACGTCGATGGTGACGTCGCGCCCGCAGCTCAGTTCGCCGCGCACGTCGATGCGGGCCGGATCCAGCAGCGTCACGCCGGCTTCCAGCAGCCGCCGGGCCTGGTTGCCCTGGTGGATGCGCTCGACCTCGGCCAGCTGCAGCTTGCTGTTGACGCCGAGCGTCTCCCAGATCGCCGCCGGCTGGGCCGAGACGGTTTCCACGCCATCGGCCACGGCGCGCTCGACCGTGTCGGTCAGGTAGTACTCGCCCTGGGCATTGTCGTTGCGCAGCGTCGACAGCCACTTGCGCAGGTGGCCGGTGGGGCACACGATAATGCCGGTGTTGATCTCGCGGATTGCCTTCTCGGCCTCGCTGGCGTCCTTTTGCTCGACAATGCGGACGATGCTGCCCGCGGCATCGCGCACGATGCGGCCATAGCCGGTCGGGTCGGGCATTTCCACGGTCAGCACGCCAAAGCGCTGCGTGCCGGCTTCGGCCACGAGTGCCTGGAGCGTGGCAGCGCTGGTGAGCGGCACGTCACCATACAGAACCAACGTGGGCTGGCTGTCGTCCAACAAGGGAAGTGCCTGCATCACCGCATGGCCAGTGCCAAGCTGCTGGGGCTGTTCGGCAAAGGCGACATCGTCGGCGGCAACGGCCTCGCGCACGCGCCCGGCACCGTGGCCGACCACGACTACCAGCCGCGACGGCGACAGGGCACGTGCCGTGTCCAGGACATGCGCGAGCATGGGCCGCCCGGCTACCGGGTGCAGTACCTTGGGCAAATCGGAATACATCCGCTTGCCCATGCCCGCGGCGAGAATGACGATATTCACAAGGAGACCCCTAAGTGAGTGTGTCCGAAAATATTCTTGAAAACGCCAGCCGGGTGTTTGGCGGACTGCGCCGCCAGGCTTGGCGAAAACCTGCAGCCAGGCCTGCGCATAATCCCGCAAACCCTTGCCAGGACTTGGCTGGCAGTCATCTGGGTGGCCCGGTTGCGATGCGCGCCGATTTTAACATGGCGGTTTCTGCGCATCAGACCGTCGTTTCCGAATTTCACAATTGCTGGGCCCGGCGGATTTTCGCGATTCTGGGCGCGGCGGCCTTGTGCGCCTGCAGCGCCATGAAGCTGGGATACCAGCAGGGTGACCACCTGGCCTACTGGTGGATCGACAACTACGTCGATGTCAGCACGGCCCAGGAACCGCTCACGCGCGAGGCCATTGCACGCTTTTTTGCCTGGCATCGCAAGGCGCAGTTGCCGGAAATCGCCACCTTGCTGCAGCAGGCCAAGGCCGACGTGCGCCAACCGGTGACCCCGGCCACGGTCGAGCACTTCCAGGATGCCTCGCAGCAACTGGCGCGCAAGTCGTTCGAACAGGCGATGCCCGACCTCGCCGACCTGTTGCTGACGCTGACGCCTGAGCAGATCGGCCGCATGGAAAAGAAATTTGCCGAGGGCAATGCCAAGTACCGCAAGAAATTCCTGAATCCAGACCCTGCCGAGCGCGAGGAAGCGCGCTATGACAAGGTGATGGACTACGCGAGGCTGGTCTACGGCAACTTCTCCAGCGATCAGGAAAAGGCCATCCGCGCCAGGATGGGCCCGGTGGTGCAGAATGCCGAGGCGCGCTACGCCGAGCGCGTCGCCCGGCAGCAGGAATGGCTCAGGATGGTGCGCTACGTGCAGGCCACGCAGCCGCCCAAGGCGCAGGTGATAGACGTGCTGCGCCGCTTCCGCGAATACTGGCAGAACCCGCCAGCCAAGCATGCCGCCAGCCACGAAGCCAGCATCAATGCGGGCATCGCGCTGACCGTGGCCATCGCCAACATGACCACGCCGCAGCAGAAGGCGCACGCGCAAGACCGGTTCCAGAAATGGATCGACGACACGCATGCGCTGATACGCGAGAAGGCAAACGCCCCGGTGCAGTCGGCGGCGACAAACTGAAGCCCTGCCCAAAACGAAGCACGCCCGCGCAAGCGGGCGTTTTTCCATGCGGCGGGCGCTGGCGCTACTGCGTGCCGGCCTGCTCCGCCGGTGCCGCGCCAGCCGCGGGCGGACGCTCAAACCGCACGAACTCCATCCGGTTCTCCTCCACGTTGCCGGCAAACATCAGCGGCTGCTGCTGGAAGGTGGTTTCGCCGAACAGTGACGCCTCATCCACCTTGGCCAGGCCGGTGGCCAGCCCGGTGAACGGGAACAGGTCGGTATCGGCCAGGTGCGACGGCACCACGTTGCGCAGCGCCGAGAAGATATTGTCGATACGGCCCGGGTTCTGGCGCTCCCAGTCCTGCAGCATCTCGCTGACCTTCTTGCGCTGCAGGTTTTCCTGCGAGCCGCACAGGTTGCACGGGATGATCGGGAATTCCATGGCGCGCGCGTACGACGCGATGTCCTTCTCCGAGCAGTACGCCAGCGGGCGGATCACGATGTGCTGGCCGTCGTCGGTCGACAGCTTGGGCGGCATCGCCTTCATCTTGCCGCCGAAGAACATGTTCAGGAAGAAGGTCTGGACGATGTCGTCGCGGTGGTGGCCCAGCGCGATTTTGTTGGCGCCCAGCTCCTTGGCGGTGCGGTAGATCACGCCGCGGCGCAGGCGCGAGCACAGCGAGCAGGTGGTCTTGCCCTCGGGCACCTTCTCCTTGACGATCGAGTAGGTATCCGCCTCGACGATCACATATTCCACGCCGACCGACTTCAGGTACTCCGGCAGGATGTGTTCCGGGAAGCCGGGCTGCTTCTGGTCCAGGTTCATCGCGATCAGCTTGAACTTGATCGGCGCGCGCTTCTGCAGCGCCATCAGGACCGACAGCATGGTGTACGAGTCCTTGCCGCCACTCATGCAGACAAGCACGGTGTCGCCGTCCTCGATCATGCCGAAGTCGCCGATGGCCTTGCCGGTTTGCGATTGCAGCCTCGTCTCGAGGCGGTAGAAGTTGTTAGAGTGGCTCATGGAGCATCCTGTTGCGTGGCGCCCGCCGGATGGAATGGCCGGCGCGGCGCGAAGGGGCAACATTTTACTTTAGGCGCGCCCGCACGGTGCTGGCGCCAGTGGAACCGCGACTCAGGCCTGCTTGATATGGAAGACCTCGACGCCGACCGAATCGCAGTCCGGGTACACGTCGGGCTTCTCGGTCGAGACACGCACCGCGCGCACCTTGGGATGCTTCAGCATGGCGCGCGCGACGTCGTCGCACAAGGTTTCCTGCAGGTGCACGTGGCCCTGCGCCATGCGCTCGGCCACGGTGTTGCGCATGAAGTCGTAGTCGACCACTTCGTCGAGCTTGTCGGCCTGCGGGGTGCTCTGCGCCAGCGGCACGAACAGGTCGATATTGATCAGCACCCGCTGTTCGCCCTTCTTCTCGAATTCGTGCACGCCGATATTGATCTGCACTTCGTAGTTGCGCAGGAACATGCGTCGGCAGTCTTGCAGGCTGGGGTGGGAAAGGGCGGCGAGCATGGTCATGAGCGGGCTGCTGAGGGGGAAAAGGAAGCCGCGCCCGGCGGACGCGGCACATCAGGCACTACGGTATTCGGTTGCTGGCTTCCAGCTTACTCGGTCAGGAACATCACGTCGCGCGCCAGCGGCATCAGGTGCTGGCCGCCGTCCACATACAGCGTGGTGCCGGTCACGGCGCGCGCCTGCGCCAGGTAGGCCACCGCCTGGGCGATGTCCTCGGGCGTGGATGACTGGCCCAGCGGCGTCACCCGGTGCGCGCGGCGGAAGCTCTGCTCGGACTGCTCGCCCGACACCAGCGTGATACCCGGGGCCACGCCCACCACGCGCAGGCGCGGCGCCAGCGCCTGGGCCAGCTGCACCGTGGCGGTCTGCAGCGCGGCCTTGGACAGCGTGTAGGACAGGAAGTCCGGATTCAGGTTATCCAGCTTCTGGTCCAGCAGGTTGATCACCACCCCGCGCGGTTCGGCCTTGTCCTTGCCGGCGGCGGCGCCCAGCGCCTTGTGCAGTTCCCGCGCCAGCAGCAGCGGCGCGGCGACGTTGGTGCGCATATGCGTATCCAGCGACGCATATGAGAAGCTGGTCGCCACGTCGTACTGGAACAGCGAAGCGTTGTTGACCAGGCAAGCGGGCACGCCCAGCACGGCGGTGCAGTCGGCCACCAGGCGGCCGGTGGCGGCCTCGTCGGCCAGGTCGGCGCGCAGCACCGCGGCACGGCGGCCCAGCGCGCGGATCTGCGTGGCCAGGGCCTCGGCCTCGTCCACCGAGCGATGGCAGTGCACGGCCACGTCCCAGCCCTGCGCCGCCAGTTCAAGCGCGATGGCGCGGCCCAGGCGGCGCGCGCCGCCGGTCACCAGCGCCACGCCGCGGGCGGTGGCGCGCTGGCTACCAGTCTGGCTATGGGTCTGGTCAGCGGTCTGGCTGGCAGGAGTCTTGGATGCGGGCATTGCTACAATCGCAGGATGCAGAAAGCCGCTAGTTTACCCCTTCCCCCCGCCGACGCGCAGGCCGCGTCCGATACCCTTACGGCCCGCATTGGCGAATCCATCGATGCGGCCGGCGGCTGGATCGGCTTTGACCGCTATATGGCGCTGGCACTGTACGCGCCCGGCCTGGGCTATTACAGCGGCGGTTCGGCCAAGTTCGGGCGCGATGCCCGCGACGGCAGCGACTTCATCACCGCCCCGGAACTGAGCCCCTTCTTCGCGCGCACGCTGGCGCGCCAGTTCGCGCCGCTGATGGCACAGGGATTGCCGCGCATGCTGGAATTCGGCGCCGGCACCGGCCGGCTGGCGGCGGACCTGCTGCTGGGGCTGGAGCAGGAAGGCCAGTTGCCGGACACGTACGCCATCGTCGAGCTGTCGGGCGAACTGCGTGCGCGCCAGCAGGCCACGCTGGCGCAGCGCGCGCCGCACCTGGCGGACCGCGTCACCTGGCTCGATACGCTGCCGGCCAGCTTTGAAGGCGTGATCGTCGGCAATGAAGTGCTGGATGCGATGCCGGTGCAGCTCTACGCACGCAGCGGCGGCCGCTGGCATGAGCGCGGCGTAGTGCACAGCGTAGCGCGCAGCGACGATGCCGCCCCCGCCTTCCGCTTCGAGGACCGCCCGCTGGCCGATGCCGACATGCCCGAGGCACTGCGCGCCATCCCCGGCGACCACGACCTCGTCACCGAGACCCATGCCGAGGCCGAGGGCTTTATCCGCGCGGTCGGCGCCATGCTGGCGCGCGGCGCGGCCTTCTTTATCGACTACGGCTTCCCGGCGGGCGAGTACTACCACCCGCAGCGCGCCGGCGGCACGCTGATGTGCCACTACCGCCATCATGCGCACCCGGACCCGTTCCTGTACCCGGGCCTGCAGGACATCACCGCGCACGTGAATTTCAGCGGCATTGCGCTCGCCGCGGTGGATGCGGGACTGACCGTGGCGGGCTTTGCCTCGCAGGCGCGCTTCCTGATGAATGCAGGCATCACCGAGCTGCTGATGGCGCTGGACCCGTCCGACGCCCGCGCCTTCCTGCCGCAGGCCAATGCGGTGCAGAAGCTGTTGTCGGAAGCCGAGATGGGCGAGCTGTTCAAGGTGATCGCGCTCACGCGCGGCCTGGACGACAGCGAACCGATGGACGGCTTTACCCGCGGCGACCGCTGCCATACCTTGTAACGGCACCGGAGCCGCCATGCTGCGCTGGACCCTGACCATTTTCCTGAGCGTGATCATCCTGTCCGCGGCGCTGCCATGGCTGCAGAGGATCGGGCTGGGACGGCTGCCCGGCGACGTGCGCTTCCGCGTTTTCGGGCGCGAATTCGTGCTTCCGTTTGCGTCGACGATCCTGATTTCGCTGATGGCGCTGGCGATCGGCAAGCTGCTGTAGTTTTCGGAATCCCTTCGACGGCAGCGGCATTTCGGCAAGAGTGCCGAATTCGCGGTGTGCGGCTCGCAATGGGACCGCACGCTGAGCTACAAGGTCCGCTGGTTCGGCACGGCCGACCAGTATGCGCAGCGCTTCGAGAAGGAGTACCGCTACGAGGCGCCATACCAGGCAGCCGGGTCCCCCGCCGCGGTGCTGGCCTTCGCCGACGCCTTCGAGCGTGCCGGCTCGTTCGATACGGAGAAGGTCGGCTATGTCCTGGTGGCCGGCCAGCTGGCCATGGCCGGAACGGGTAGCGAACTGGGCCGGGACCCGGAGGTCGGCAGGTTGTTTCTTGGCACCTGAACCACTGCTGCGGCGCGGTGACGCCTTACAAGGAGATCCAAATGTTCAAGCATCTGCTCGTAGCGGTCGACGGCTCGGACCTGTCCGATACGGCCTACCGCAAAGCCATCGCGCTGGCCAGCTCGATACAGGCCCGCCTTACCGCGATCCAGGTCGTTGCGCACTATGACGTGATGCGCCTGCAGACCGCCATGCTCCAGGAAACCCGGCAACGCTTCATGCAGGAAGCCTACCGGCAGGCCGAGGCCTACCTGGCGACGATCGTGCAGGAGGCTGCCGCGGCCGGCGTGCCCTGCGAAATCGCCTGCCCCACCGGCGACCACATCTTCCAGGCCATCGTCGATGAGGCCGAGGCAAGGAAGTGCGACCTGATCGTGATGGCCTCGCACGGGCGGCGCGGGATGCAGGCGCTGGTGATCGGCAGCGAGACGCAGAAGGTGCTCACGCACACGAAGATCCCGGTGCTGGTCTACCGCTAGTGTCCTGTTCCGCAAATACCTTGCCATGAAATCGCCCAGTTGGCCGCCGTGCGTCGTTGCTCGTCGTTGCCATAGCTACGGCTATGGCGCCTCCTCGCGCCTAGCCTGACAGCCAACTGGACAATTTCACTTTGGCAAGTTATCTGCGGAACAGGACCTAGCGCGCCGGTGCGCCCGGTGCGCTGCGCTCAACCGCCGATGCGCGCCGCCACCGCCGCCACGCGCGCCGCTTGGACACGGTCGCGGATCTGGCCGACGTCATCGCCGCAGGCACGCGCGATAGCGCCGGCGTCGACCGCCGCCGCCGCCTCCAGCGCCGCCAGCAGGCGCGCCGCCTGCGGGTAGGCGCTCGACTCGAAGCCCTTGCGCCCGCGCAGGTCGGCCTCGCAGGCCTGCAGCGCCTCGGCGAAGCGTGCCGGCTTGCGCAGCGCATCGCAGCGCTCGAGCAGGCGCATCACCGCCGCGGCGCTGAACTCTTGCGAACGGTGGATATTGCCGTGCTCGCGCGCCACCACCAGCGCCAGGTCGCGGCATTCATTGGGCACGCGCAGGCGCACGCAGACGTCTTCGAGCAGCTGCGCGCTGCGTGATTCGTGACCGATATGGCGCGGCAGCACGTCTGCGGGCGTGGTGCCCTTACCCAGATCATGCACCAGCGCGGCAAAGCGCACCGTGAGCGGCGCGCCCATGGCGGCGGCCTGATCGATCACCATCATCACGTGCACGCCGGTATCGATTTCCGGATGGTAATCGGCGCGCTGGGGCACGCCCCACAGCCGCTCCAGCTCGGGCAGCAGCCGCGCCAGCGCGCCGCATTCGCGCAGCACCTCGAACATGCGCGACGGCTTCGCTTCCATCAGCCCGCGCGCCAGCTCCTGCCAGACGCGCTCGGGCACCAGCGCGTCGACCTCGCCCGCGGCGACCATCTCACGCATCAGCCGCATGGTCTCGGCGGCGACGCCGAATTCATGGAAGCGCGCGGCAAAGCGGGCCACGCGCAGGATGCGCACCGGGTCTTCGGCAAAAGCGTCGGAGACATGGCGGAACAGGCGCGCGGCCAGGTCGCGCTGGCCGCCGTGCGGATCGATGACCGGGCCGGTCAGGTTACCGTCGGCATCGACCGCGCGCGCCATCGCGTTGATGGTGAGGTCGCGCCGCACCAGGTCGTCTTCCAGCGTGACATCGGGCTCGCAATAAAAGGCAAAGCCCTTGTAGCCCATCGCCGTCTTGCGTTCGGTGCGGGCCAGCGCGTATTCCTCTTTGGTGCGCGGATGCAGGAACACCGGGAAGTCCTTGCCGACCGGCTTGTAGCCGGCAGCTTCCATCTGCGCCGGGGTCGCGCCCACTACCACGTAGTCGCGGTCCTGGCTGGGCTTGCCCAGCAATTCGTCGCGGATCGCGCCGCCGACGGCATACACCTGCATCGTTCTGGCCTCGTCATGTGCCGGCGCCCGGACCTGGCCCGCCGGCGGGTATTGCTCAGTGGTTGATGATTATCGCATCGGGACGATCAGGGGCCAGCCGGTAGGGTTCGTCGTCGGCCAGGAAGTCGCGCTCCTCGCGTGCGCCGGCAATCCATTGCTGCATTGCCGGCAGCGCCAGCATGAAGTCGGCGTAGGCCTTGGCGTCCTCGGCGTCATCGGGCAGGTGGATGCCGTAGGTGGCAAAGCGGCTCACCACCGGCGCAAAGAACGCGTCGGCCACGGTGAACCCGCCGAACAGGAACGGCCCGTTCGCGCCGTGCTGCTGGCGCAGCCCTTCCCAGATCGCGGCGATGCGCTCCACGTCGCGCTGCACGGCCACGTTCCAGCCGCGCCCGGGCAGCACCGCGGTCACGTTCATCGGCAACTGGCTGCGCAGGTTGCCGAAGCCCGAATGCATCTCGGCGCAGACGGCGCGCGCCACCGCGCGCTGGGCGCGCTCGGCCGGCCACAGGTTCTTTTCCGGGAAACGCTCGGCCAGGTATTCGCAGATCGCCAGCGAATCCCACACCGTGACCTCGCCATCGACCAGCGCCGGCACCTTGCCCGCGGGCGAGTAGCGCGCGATCTCGGCGGCGAAGCTGCCGGTGAACAGGCGCACCTGCACTTCTTCGAAATCAATGCCGGCCTGGCGCAGCAACAGCCACGGACGCAGCGACCAGGAGGAATAGTTCTTGTTGCCGATGACAAGCTTCATCGTGGGTCCTTGGGGGAGGAAACGGAGGGAGACGGCGCAGGCGCGGCGCCTGCCGCCTGCAGGACGGCGTGGCGGCCGCGCGCCGGACTGGTCATTCTGCCAGTGCTGCCGCCCGCGTCAAAGTGAATTGCGCTAGCAACCGATATGAAATGCGGTCACATAGGGCGCACCGGGCTGCCGGCGCGTCAGCGGTGCACGCTGGCCCGCATATGCGTCATCGCGGTATCGCGGTTGCGCCCGGCCAGCGCGTCGGTCATGACCGACTCCAGGCTGACCGGATGCAGGTTCAGTTCGGGTGCGACCGGGTGCTCCAGCACATTGTCGAGCTGCATCGAGTCGAGGTTGTCGCGCGACAGCATCGGTTCGCCCGGCATATGCTCCATGATGGTGGCCTGCACCCGTGCCAGCGCATCGGGCAGCGCGATCACCGGGCGCGGATGCCCGGAAGCGCGGCCGGCAAAGCGCACCAGCTCTTCCAGTGTATAGACCCGCGGGCCGCCCAACTCATAGCCGTGGCCGATGGTTGCCGGGTTCACCATGGCATTCAGGTAGGCCTGCACCACATCCTGCACGAATACCGGCTGGAAGCGCGCATGCGCGCACGCCAGCGGCACCACCGGGGCCATCTGCTGCATGTGGGCGAACAGGTTCAGGAAATGGTCGTCGGGGCCGAACACCACCGAGGGCCGGAAGATGGTCCAGTCCAGCCCGCTGGCACGCACCACGCGCTCGCCGTCGCCCTTGCTGCGCAGGTACATCGACGGCCCATTGCTGTCCGCGCCCAGCGCGCTCATATGCAACAGCCGGCGCACGCCGGTGGACAGGCACGACGCCGCGATCTGCCGCACCATCTCCACATGCGCGCTGGCAAAGGCTTCGCCGTAGGGGTCGGCGCGCTCGCCGTGCAGCACACCCACCAGGTTGACGACGATGCCATCCACGCCCAGCGAGCCGATGGCGTCGTCCAGCGCGGCATTGTCGGCCAGGCCCAGCTCCACCACTTCCACGCGCGGCAGCAGCAGCAGATGCTGCGCGTGCTCGATATTGCGCGTGCCGACCACGATGCGGTCGGGGGCGATGGGGGAATCGGGGTTGGCGCCAGGCTCAAGCGGCGCGCCCGAGGCCGAGGCAGCCCCGGCCAGGCGCGAGACGAGGTGGCTGCCGATAAAGCCGGCGCCACCGATAACGAGGACGTTGCTGGTCTGCATGATGCCTCCGTGCCAAGAAAACTGCACGCCGCGGCACCCTGAGCCAGCCCGGGCCCGCCGGATCGTCCCGGCAGGGCCCGTCCTGCCCGCCCCCGCAGGGGCAATTTCAGGGCAGGCTGGTGGTAGTCACCGCCGACGGCGCGACCATGCCCAGGCGCGATTTCAGCGACTGCGGACGGCCACTCATCAATGCAGCATAGTACGTGGCGTTGGAAAGCACATTCTTCACATAGCCGCGCGTTTCATTGAACGGAATGGTCTCTGCAAAGATCGCGCCTTCCACCGGCCGCACCAGTGTGCTGCGCCAGGCCTTGGGCCGGCCCGGGCCGGCGTTGTACGCAGCCGAAGCCAGCGTCCACGAGCTGTCCAGGTCGGTCAGCACCATGTTCAGGTAATTGGTGCCAAGCAGGATGTTGATATTGGGATCGCCCATCATCGACGGCGAAAAGTCGTTCATGCCGATCTTGCGCGCGACGTACTTGGCCGTGGCCGGCATCACCTGCATCAGGCCATGTGCGCCCGCCGACGAGCGCGCATTCATGATGAAGCGCGATTCCTGGCGGATCAGCCCGTAAACCCACGCCATGTCAAGGCCGACATCGTCGGTGGCGCGCTGCATGATGTCGCGGTACGGCATCAGGAAACGCAGCGTGAAATCATGTTCGTTGCGGGTGCGGTCGGCGGAGTTGACGGTGCGGTCCAGCAGCTCCAGGCGGCGCGCATACTCGGCCGCGGCCAGCAGCTCCCGGTCGCTCATATTGCGCAGTTCCCAGTTCCACTCGCGGTTGCCTTCGAAGCGCAGGTTCATGTTGTAGAACTTCTGCGCCCGCTGAAAACCGGGGCGCGAACGCATGGCCATGGCCTCGGCGTCGCTGACGGTGGTGCGCGCCGGCAGCGTGATGCGGTTGCCCAGCTCTTCGCTGGCCAGCTGCCCGTAGAAGTTGAACTGGCCGGCGATCTGCTGGAAGTTCTGCTGGGCCTCGGTGTCGCGGCCGTCGGCCTTGAGCGCGCGGCCATACCAGTAGATCCAGGCCGGGTCCTTGGCGCGCAGTTCGGGGCGCATCAGCTCCACCGCCTGGCGCACCTGCTTCCAGTCGCCCTGGCGCAGCGCGGCGCGCACGCGCCATTCCTGGGTGTCGTCGGAGAGCCACTGGTTGCCGCCCAGGTCCATCTGGCGGCGGTAGTAGCCGGCCGCGTCGGGCAACAGCTTCCTGGCCGCGAACTGGCCGATCACGCCCCAGGCCGCGCCCTGCTCGTCGCGCGACAGCGCGCCCTGGGCCGTGCCGAGGTAGGCGGCAGCCTGCGACGGGTCGCTGCGCGCCATCTTGACGATGGTGGCGAGCGTATCGCCATCCGCGCGCGCGTCGGGCACCAGCGCGGCGATCTTGCCGGCCAGCGTGACATAGTTCTGCTCCAGCGCCAGCCGCGCCTGGTAGGCGACATCGCTGCGCTGGATCTGCTGGCTTTGCGCCAGGTAGCCGATCAGGTCGACACAGCCTTCGCCGTAGTACCTGGGGTCGCTCAGCACATGGCGCGCATCGGCGGCCACGTTCTGGCCCTTGAGCGCGCGCGACAGCAGCGCATAGCACTCGACCTGGGTATCGTCCTTGAGCGCGAACTGCGGATATTCGACATCGAAATTGGCCCAGTCGCGCTTCTTGCCCAGCACCAGCAGCCAGTCATTGCGCATGCGGTCGGCAATGGCGTCGCCCTTGTAGCGCTGCAGGAACACGCGCACCTGGTCGTCGGGCGCATCGATGCGCGCCAGGCCGCTGGCGTCGAACAATTGCGGCTTGATGCGGAAGTACTCGACATAGGACGGGACCGGGTAGTCCACCAGCGTGGCCGAGATCGCGTAGGCACGCTCCACGTCGTTCTTGCGCGCGGCTTCGCGCAGCGCGGCGAAGGCCTCGTCGGGATCGCTCGGGATCACCGCCGCCTGCGGGCGCGACACCGCCTGCGGGCGCTTCTGCGCATGGACGGGCGTGACAAGCAGTGCACATGCGAGCGCGATCCAGGCGGCCCGGCCGGCACGCTGCAGATATACTCCCTTCAGCATTCTTTGCTTCCTTGTCGATGACGGCGGCGCCGGCGCCTGCAATCTTGTGCCCAGCCGCGGTTCCGCCGTTCGTGTTGGTTCGGACGAGGGGCATTATCCCACGCCATGTCATCCACTCCTGCCACGACCGCACCCACCCCCGCCGCCGAAGACCGTCGCGCACTGCGCACGCAGTTGCTGGCGCAGCGCGCCGCCCTGCCCGCACGCGCCGAAGCCGACGCCCGCATCGCCGCCGCGCTGTCCGGATTGCTGGCCGGCCTGGCCGTGCGCTGCCTCGGTTTCTACTGGCCGATCCAGCAGGAGTTCGACGCACGCGACGCGGTCGGCATCTGGCTCGCCGCCATGCCTGGCCGCAGCGCCGCGCTGCCGTCGGTCAGCCGCCCGGGCGCGCCGCTGGATTTCCACCTGTGGACACCGGACACGCCCATGGCCACCGGCCACTACGGCATCCCGGTGCCGGACGGCACTGAGGCCGCGACGCCCGATGCGCTGCTCATTCCCTGTGTCGGGTTCAGCCCGGACAAGTTCCGCCTGGGCTACGGCGGCGGCTTCTACGACCGCACGCTGGCGGCCATGGCGCAGCGGCCGGTGGCGATCGGCATTGGCTACGAAAACTGCCGGGCACCGTTGCAGGCGCAGCCGCATGACATCGCCATGGACTGGATCGTCACGGAATCCGGCGCGTTCTAACCTTGCTTGGCCTCGTCGCGCCGCACCAGCTCGTCCACCAGCGCACGCATGCAGCGCCAGTGCGAGCCCTCCCAGAACACGCGCCGGCACTGGTCGCAGGTGACAAAGCTGCGATGGCGCTCCAGCACCCCTTGCGGCACGCGCCCGGCCGCACCCGCCGCATCCAGCGAGCGCAGCGGCGCATTGCAGTCCAGGCATAGCGAAAACGGCCGTGCGCTGCGCGCCAGGTCCAGCCGCGCAAAGATCTCCCGCACCTGCAGTTGCGACTTGATCGCGCGCACATAGCAGCCGTGGGTGATGCCGCGGCGCTTGAGCAGCTCGCGGTCGCGCGTCAGCACGACGCGGCCCTGGTCGACGGCGATGCGCTCGATCTCGCTGTCTTCGAAATGGTTGTCGTAGAGGGTGTCGAAGCCGGTCATGCGCAGCAGGTGCGCCAGGCCGCCCAGGTGCGCGTCGGCGACAAAGCGCATCACCCGCAGCGGCTGCTCGCGTACCCGCAGCAGCGGGGACACGTCGAGCCGTTCGAACTTGGGATAGACCGAGACCCGGTCGCCATCGCACAGCTGCCGCTCGAACCCGGACGATTCGCCATTGACCAGGATCAGCTCGACTTCGGTATGCGGCACGCCAAGCGCCTCGATCATGTGCTTGACCGTGGCGGCGCGCGCGCAGGCGCAGGACAAGTCACGCCGGCGCTGGTCCGGCGCGAGGAAGTCGTTCAGTTCCTCGTAGAAGCGGAAGGTGGCGGTGACCATGGTGCCGAGTATGGCACCGATCGCAGGCATCGTGGGAGCACCACAAGCGCCCGCAGCAGGCTCCCCTCGCCCGCTTGCGGGAGAGGGGAGCAAACACTCAGCCCGCATTCCCCAGCCGCAGCGCCGCCTCCACCGCCAGCTTCGCCCATGGCGTCATCGCGCCGGGCGATTCCAGCGCCGCCGGCGGCAGGCTCAGGTAGTGGCGCATGGTGACCTCACGCTTTGCCGACTGGTAGCGGAAGGGTTCGCTGCCCTCGGCCTCGAACTTGCCGCGCGTGGCGTCATCCGCCTTCAGGTAGCAGGTGCCTCCCGACACCAGCGCAAACATCAGCCCGTCATAGAACAGACCATGGCCGCCAAACATGCGCTTGGCCGTAATGGGACCGATGCGCGCCGCCAGCGGCCCCATCAGCTCGAGCAGATGTTCGATGAAGGGATCGGGGCGGCGCGTGGCCATGGCGGGCTTTACAGCTTCAGGCGCTGCCAGATCGCCTTGGTGGCGCCGGCGGCATTGAGCGTGTAGAAGTGCAGGCCCGGCACGCCCGCTGCGAGCAGGCGCTCGCACAGCGCGGTGACCACGTCCAGGCCGAAGGCGCGGATCGATTCGCGGTCGTCGCCAAAGCTCTCCAGCCGCTTGGCCACCCAGCGCGGCACTTCGGCGCCGCACGACTCGGAGAAGCGCATCAGCTGCGTGTAGTTGGTGATCGGCATGATGCCCGGCACGATCGGCACCTCGAGGCCGGTCGCGCGCACGTCATCGACAAAGCGGAAGTAGGCGTCAGCGTTGTAGAAATACTGCGTGATCGCCGAGTTGGCGCCGGCCTTGACCTTGCGCACGAAGTTCTCGAGATCGTGGCGCGGAGACTTGGCCTGCGGGTGGTACTCCGGGTAGGCCGCGACTTCGATGTTGAACCAGTCGCCGGTCTCGGCACGGATGAACTCGACCAGTTCGTTGGCGTAGCGGAACTCGCCGATCTCGCCCATGCCCGAGGGCATGTCGCCGCGCAGCGCGACGATATGGCGGATGCCGCCGTCGCGGTACTGCTGCAGGATAGCGCGGATGCTCTCGCGCGACGAGCCCACGCACGACAGGTGCGGCGCGGCCTCGATGCCTTCGCGCTGGATTTCCAGCACCGCGTCCAGCGTGCCCTGCTGCGTGGTGCCGCCGGCGCCGAACGTCACCGAGATGTACTTGGGCTTGAGCGGGGCCAGCTGCGCACGCGTGTTGCGCAGTTTCTCCGTGCCCTCCGCCGTCTTGGGCGGGAAGAATTCAAAGCTGAAGTAGCGGTCTTGCATGATGGTGGCGCACCGCGTTGGCGCGGCGCGCGGTATGGGATTCGTGTCAGTGCAGGCCGCGTCAGGCGGTGCGTTCGCCCAGCAGCAGGCTGGCCAGCAGCCACGAGATCACGCTGTACAGGATGGAGCCCAGCAGGGCCGCCCAGAAACCGCCGACGGTAAAGCCCGACAGCAGGTTGCCGACAAACAGGAACAGCAGCGCGTTGATGACGAAGATAAACAGCCCCAGCGTCAGCAGCGTGACCGGCAGCGTCAGGATCACCAGGATCGGACGGATCAGCGTATTGACCAGGCCCAGCACCAGCGCCGCCAGCATCGCCGAGCCAAAGCTCTGGATGTGGATCGACGAGATGATGTATGGCAGCACGAACAGCGCAACAGCGTTGATGATCCAGACGACCAGTAATCTCATGACGGCTCCTTGAATGTGGTTTCTCCCCCTCTCCCGCAAGCGGGAGGGGGAGCCCTGCCTTCCTGTGCGGATCAGTAGCGGTAGTGGTCGGCCTTGTACGGGCCTTCCTTCTTCACGCCGATGTACGCGGCCTGCTGTTCGGTCAGCTCGGTCAGCTGCGCGTTCAGCTTGCGCAGCTGCAGGCGCGCCACCTTCTCGTCCAGGTGCTTGGGCAGCGTGTAGACGCCGACCGGGTACTTGCCGCTGTCGCGTTCCTGCCAGAGTTCGATCTGGGCGATGGTCTGGTTGGCGAACGAGCTGCTCATCACGTACGACGGGTGGCCGGTGGCGCAGCCCAGGTTCACCAGGCGGCCCTTGGCCAGGATGATCAGCTTCTTGCCGTCCGGGAACTTGACGTGATCGACCTGCGGCTTGATCTCATCCCATTCGTACTTCTCGATCGAGGCGATGTCGATCTCGTTGTCGAAGTGGCCGATATTGCAGACGATGGCCTGGTCCTTCATCTTCGCCATGTGGTCATGGGTGATGACATGGTAGTTGCCGGTGCAGGTGACGAAGATATCGCCATGCTCGGCGGCGTAGTCCATGGTCACCACGCGGTAGCCTTCCATCGCGGCCTGCAGCGCGCAGATCGGGTCGATCTCGGTCACCCACACCTGGGCCGACAGCGCGCGCAGCGCCTGTGCGCTGCCCTTGCCCACGTCGCCGTAGCCGGCCACGATGGCAACCTTGCCGGCGATCATCACGTCGGTGGCGCGCTTGATGCCGTCCACCAGCGACTCGCGGCAGCCGTACAGGTTGTCGAACTTGCTCTTGGTCACCGAGTCGTTGACGTTGATGGCCGGGAAGCGCAGTTCGCCCTTCTGGGCCATCTGGTACAGGCGGTGCACGCCGGTGGTGGTTTCCTCGGTCACGCCGCGGATGGCTGCCAGGTTGCGGCTGTACCAGCTCGGGTCCTTGGCCAGCTTTTCCTTGATCGCGGCAAACAGGTAGGTTTCTTCCTCGCTGGTGGCCTTGGCGATCACGGACTGGTCCTTCTCGGCGCGCGCGCCCAGGTGCAGCAGCAGCGTGGCGTCGCCGCCGTCATCCAGGATCATGTTGGGGGTGCCGCCGTCCGCCCAGTCGAAGATGCGGTGGGTGAAGTCCCAGTATTCCTTCAGCGATTCGCCCTTGAACGCGAACACGGGCGTGCCGCCTGCGGCGATCGCGGCAGCGGCGTGGTCCTGCGTCGAGAAGATGTTGCACGAGGCCCAGCGCACGTCGGCGCCCAGTGCCTTGAGCGTCTCGATCAGCACGGCGGTCTGGATCGTCATGTGCAGCGAGCCGGCAATGCGCGCGCCCTTGAGCGGCTGCGCCGCTGCGAATTCGTCGCGGATCGCCATCAGGCCGGGCATCTCGGTCTCGGCAATGGCGATTTCCTTGCGGCCCCAGCCGGCCAGGTTGATGTCGGCGACGAGGTAGTCTTGCTTCAGGTCGGTCACAGCGTTCATGTTTCACTCCCGGTGAAGAGTGGCACGCAGGTGACGAGTACGGGGAATCTGGCAGCCGTGGCATGGCGCAAGGGCACATGCGAAGCACGCGGATAGGTCGACTCGCCTCCGTGCGGACCACGGATCAGCGAGCGCCGTTGAAGACAGTCCGAGCCTGGCGGATGGCATGGGGCGGCTGTGCCGCCGGCCGCGCGATGTGCTTCGCAGGCCTCCATCCGTTGCAACGCTCCTCGGAGTGGCGGTATTGTAGCGTGCCCGGGCGCCTTGCGCACCGGCTCCCTCCGATTCCTGCACAGATGATCCCAACGCCACCCCGTACCCTGACCATCGCCGGTTCCGACTCCGGCGGCGGCGCCGGCATCCAGGCCGACCTGAAGACCTTTTCCGCGCTGGGTTGCTTCGGCATGAGCGCCATCACCGCGATCACCGCGCAGAACACGCTGGGCGTGACCGGCGTGCACGCCATTCCCGCCGACATGGTGGCCGCGCAGATCGATGCCGTGGCCAGCGATATCGGCATGGACGCGGCCAAGACCGGCATGCTGGGCACCGCCGCCATCGTCGAGGCCGTGGCCGCGGCGGCTGACCGGCACGGCATCAGCAAGCTGGTGGTGGACCCGGTGATGATCTCGACCTCGGGCGCGACGCTGTCCGATGACGCCACCACGCAGGCGATGGTGCGGCTGCTGTTCCCGCGCGCGCTGCTGGTCACGCCCAACCTGCCCGAGGCTTCCTACCTGCTGGGCCGCAGGATCACGCGCCGTGCGGAGATGGAACAGGCCGCCGCCGACCTGATCGCGATGGGCTGCCCCGCGGTGCTGCTCAAGGGCGGCCACCTGGAAGACGGTGCCGCCGCCGGCGGCCTGGATGACCTGCTGATGCTGGCCGACGGCAGCGTGCGCGTGTTCACGCATCCGCGTGTCGATACCCGCAACCTGCACGGCACCGGCTGCACGCTGGCCGCCGCGATTGCCGCGCAGCTTGCGCGCGGCGATGCGCTGGAGCCGGCGGTGGGCACGGCGCTGGACTACGTGGCGCAGGCCATCGCGGCGGGCGCGGGGCTGCGGCTGGGTGCCGGCAACGGCCCGCTGAACCACTTGTTCGCGCCGCGCGCGCTGGGTTGACGGACATGCCGATGCTGGCCGATATCGACCTGCGCAGCGACCCGGCTGCCGCGTTCTACCTCAAGCATGAAGTTGTCGACGTGGTGTTCGCCACCGAACCCGGCGAGCTGATCAGCCGCGAGGGACCCAACCGCTACCAACCTGGCGATGCGCTGATCACCAGCCGCGGCGGCGACCGCTGGTGCGTCTCGCGCGACCGCTTCGACCCGAAATACGAGGCCGTGCCGCCGCTGGCGCACGGCCAGGACGGCGCCTACCGCAACAAGCCGATCCCGGTACTGGCGCGCGAAATGCACGAGGCCTTCAGCATCGCGCGCAGCGCCGGCGGCGACGTGCTGCACGGCAAGCCGGGCGACTGGCTGATGCAATACGCGCCCGGCGACTATGGCATCACCGAGCGCGCTCGTTTCGAACAGGTGTACCGGCCGCTGCAGGACTGAGCGACCAGGCCGATGCCGGGGTCAGTTGCCGCCGGCGGACAGCGGCACCAGCTTGAACGCGGCCCGCGCCACGCACACCACGGTGCCGGCAGCATCCTTGACCTCGCCCTCGCAGAATGCAATGCGCGCGCCGCGGCGCAGGCAGCGCGCCTCCAGCATCAGCTCGCCGCGCGCTGCCGCCAGGAAATGCGTGGACATGTCGATCGTGATCACGCCGGTTTCCAGCGGCGCATGCGAGCGCGCGGCGCCGCTCAGGGTGAAGTCCAGCGTCGCCATCAGCGTGCCGCCATGCACATCGCCGCGGCTGTTGACCAGCGACGGGTGCGCCGGCAGCCGCGTGCGGCAATAGCCCTCCTCGATAAGCTCCGGCTGCAGGCCGAAATAGCGCATCAGCGGCACGTCGATGCCGAAGTAGGGCTTCTCGGGCGTGCCGGGGGCGACGG